>JABHYP010000245.1 GCA_018656855.1 Candidatus Latescibacterota bacterium
GAGGACAGCCCGACACAAGCCGCTCAAATCCAATATCTTTTGGAAGACATGGGATATATGGTATCGGTGGCTCAAAACGGCAGGGAAGGCCTAGATTTCTTAAAAAAACACAAACCGTCGATTATTATCAGCGATATCATGATGCCGATAATGGATGGGTGGGAACTATGCAGTCGAATAAAATCTGATGAGGAGCTTAAAAAAATTCCTGTGATTATATTGACTACTCTTTCAGACCCGCTGGATATTATTAGAGGATTGAAAAGCGGAGCGGAGAGTTTTATCATAAAGCCCCCCAATAAAAGGATGTTGTCCTCGCGCATTAAGTTCATTCTCGCAAACAAGGAACTACGAGAAATGGGATCCGCGGAATTTGGTGTTGAGATCGTCTTTGCGGATCAGAAGCATTTTATTACACCTGAACGCGTTCAAATAATCGATCTTCTATTTTCAACCTTTGAGATTTCTCTTGAGAAAAACCGTGAACTTGAGCAGGCAAACAAAGATTTGAACCTTGCAAAGGAGGCCCTGGCACAGCAAGCGGAGGAGGATTTATGGGAGAGCGAGGAAAAATTCAGGGCCATCAGTACCACTGCAAACGAAGCCATTATCATGATGAATGAAGATGGGAATGTTTCATACTGGAATGAAGCTGCAGAAAAAATATTCGGTTATTCCAAAGATGAAGTTTTTGGAAGAGATTTGCATCTCCTTATTATTCCCAAAAAATACTATGATGTTTACAATAACGGAGTCAAAGAATTCAAAAAAACCGGGAAAAACGAAGTAATTGGGAAAACGATTGAAATAACAGCTTTAAACAAAAAAGGGGATGAATTCCCCATAGAAATTTCTGTATCGTCAGTAAAATTAAAAGGGGTATGGAATGCGGTAGGAATAATACGGGACATTACGGAACGGAAGATGATGGAGAGACAGTTTGCCCAGGATCAGAAGATAAAATCAATCGGACAACTAGCCGCGGGTGTCGCCCATGAAATTAATACTCCAACACAATATATAGGTGACAATTTACTGTTCCTTCAGGATACATTCTCAAATGTCACCACCGTTCTAACAACTGGCCGAGACTTTCTGGAAGTTGCAAAGGCAGGACCGGTATCTTCTGAACTGGTACAAGAGGTGGAGAAAGCTTTCGAAGATTTAGATTTTGAATATATCTCCGAGGAAATTCCCACTGCTATCGAACAATCGCTTGACGGCAATAAACGTGTGGCTGAGATCGTTCGGGCGATGAAAGAATTCTCTCATCCAGGTGTGGAAACCAAGACTGCAATTAATATCAACAGAGCATTGGAAAGCACTATGACCGTAGCACGGAATGAATGGAAATATGTGGCTGACATGAAAACTGATTTTGATACTGAACTCCCCGATATACCTTGTTTTCCCGGAGAATTCAATCAGGTAATACTGAATATTGTCCTCAATGCAACTCATACAATTTCAGATGTTATAGGTGATGGATCATCGGGAAAAGGGACCATCACTTTGAGTACACGTCTAGACGGTGATTTTGCTGAGATACGTATAAGCGATACCGGTACGGGAATACCAGAGAAAGTCAGGGCAAATATATTTGATCCGTTTTTTACCACAAAAGAGGTGGGGAAAGGCACTGGCCAGGGCTTAGCCATCAGTCACAATGTAATTGTGGAAAAGCACGGCGGCACAATCTCCTTTGAAACCGAGATGGGTAAAGGAACAACCTTCATTATCCGTTTACCCATTGTACCGGCCAATTAAAGAAGGATAGAAGTTATAACAATGTCAAATAAGAAGAAAATTTTATTTGTTGATGATGATTCAAATTTTCTGGATGGATTAAGACGTATGCTTCATCGTCAACGTGTACAATGGGATATGCATTTCATGGCCAGTGTTGATGAGGCTCTCAATGCGATATCCAAAACGGAGTATGACGTTATCGTATCTGATATTATGATGCCTGGCAAGAACGGTTTTGATTTTCTGGAAGCATTGGGCGATTTACAGAGAATACACAATGTCCCCACATTTCTATTAACAGGCAATGATGAACAGACACTCAAGCGCCGCGCGTTGAAACTGGGAGCAACAGATCTTCTCA
>JABHYP010000246.1 GCA_018656855.1 Candidatus Latescibacterota bacterium
CATAAGCGGATTTCCCATTTAACACGTCACCGGAACCTGATTTTCGGTACCAAACCAGCCGGTAAAGCAGAGGAACAATAATAACAAGAGAAAAGAATATTCCAATTGCTGTCCCGGGATTCCCTTCGAACATATGAGCATTATCCATGGAGAATAATGATATTATTCGTCCTGGTATCGTTGGGAAATGTATGTCTTTATAATAATTAAGCAAATATTCCAATGTACTCGGACCACTGCGGCTCCCGTATGATGTCCACCAGAGGCCAATCAAAGCGAGCGGCGGAATAACTACAATACTTTCTTTTAGCGCTTTTGCATACGACTTCCGGGAAAGATTGAGAACAAATAGAAAAAACAAAAACAGGCAAAATAATGTTGCAATAACATGAACAAAGAAGAGCACGGTGAATAAAACCATGAGAACAACTCTTCTCCAGACAGTGTTGCTTTCCATGGAATTGATAAAACAGTAACACATCAAAAGGATAAAAGGCAAAGCGAGTGTAAATCCTACAAAACCCCATTTGACGCTGAAATTATAGAGAATTAGAAAGGACAGCATTGAAAACCAGATATCACCTTCCAATTTCCTTATCAACAGAAATAGGGATAAAGGCAATAAAAGGACATAAAGGCAATAAAACACTTTATTTGCTGTTTCAACCGATGGAAAAATGGATAAACTACAGAAAAAGAGATGAAAAACATTAGGTTTTGGAAATGTGTCGAGCGCGTAATATTCGTTGAATTGATTTGACGGATTGTCATAATACCTAACAATTGTCGATGATGCCAGATGATTGGGAACATCAGTAAAAGGGTACAGCCGCAGGGATGCCATCAGGATTATATGCAATAAAATCATGAAACAGAACACTGAATAAAAGAGTCTGTTATTTTTTATATATATTTCCTTATCGACACTCTCAGTATGTATTTCTGTTTTTTTCCTTTTTGCCATAAACTTTCAAACCTGGTTGTTTGACATAATTTATTATTTTAAAATAGTATAAGTATGATCGGATGATATTGGTTAGAAGAGGCTATTTACCAATTACCAAAGGGTATAAACTAACAATTTAAGCGATTAAGAGCCTTAACATAATACTGCCCTCCAAAAGGAAGCCAGCCAATTTTTTGTTCCAGAAAAGTAAGCTTCTTAAGAAAAGACGGAAAAAACAGTGTATATCTTGTCATATCAATAACAAAATCTTCTTCCAAAAGAAGCTTTTTCATCTTTCTCAAACTTATAAGTTCAGCATCGGAGTCAAAGGGGCAGGTTTTAACCATATACCGCGTTACAGGATTGAAAGGATTTTGTTCAAAAATAAACAGCATCCCGTTGTCCGCTATCATCTTCTTTATTTCACGTGTTGTTTCTTTTCTTGACCCAGGAGGAATATGGTGGAATACATTAGCAATAAATACGAGATCAAATGTATGATCATAGACGCTTTTTCCCGTTTTGCAATGGAAATATTTTACCGATTTATTGTTCTCAGCAGCAACAACAAGGCTTTCTTTTGATATATCACAGGCATACAGTTCCGCTGAAGGGAAAGCATCTCTCAAAAACGGCAAATTTCTCCCAATTCCGCAACCGTATTCAAGAATTTTTTTGGGACAGCTTGAAATACTTGATTTAACTATGTTTACTTTATATTTAGCAAAATAATTTACATCGTTACAGAAAAAGGAGAGCTGCTTTTTCAGTATGTCCTCATAGGAGCCGGCATAGTCATCAAAACTGTTTTTCACTCTTTAAAATAACTCCATATCCTTGATATATCGTGGCCTTGCTTTAACCTCCATATAGATTTTACCCAGATATTCCCCGATAATCCCGATGCACATGACCTGTATTCCCCCGATAAAATAAATGGGCAGAACAGTCGAAGTCCAGCCGGGCAGCACCAGTCCGACAATTTTACTGTACAATGCCCACGCACTCATTGCCAGGGTAGCAAGAAAAATTATCGCACCAACAGCGGTTACCAATCGTAATGGCGCCACACTGAAAGAGGTAACGCCATCCCAGGCGAAAGAAAGCATCTTTTTCAGCGGATATTTTGTCTTACCGGCCTTCCTTGCTTTTCTTTCGTAAAATATACTGGCTGCCCGAAAACCGATAAGCGGAATTATCCCCCTGAGAAATAAATTCACTTCACCGAAAGTGGATAACGAATCGACAACACGCCTGCTTATCAAGCGAAAGTCAGCATGATTGTAAATGATTTTTACACCCAGCGCATGCATCATCTTATAAAATAATGCAGCCGAGTAATGTTTAAAAACACTATCTGCGGCCCTTTTTTTCCTAACACCGTAAACAATGTCATAACCTTCTGAAAACTTTTCTATCATATCTACGATACTATTAATATCATCCTGTAAATCCGCATCTACTGAAATTATACAATCTACACTGTCCCGTACACTCAAGAGGCCTGCCAAAAGAGCGTTTTGATGCCCTTTATTTGCTGCAAGTTTAAGGCCTTTGACCGTGGCATCTCCAGAATGCGCATCACTAATACAGTCCCATGTTCTGTCTCTGCTGCCATCATCAACACAGTAAATAAAACTACCTTCATCGATTGCCGAACTTGATTTAAGTCTCTTTATCACATCCAGCAACTCGGTGAGGGTTTCTCCTATAACAGCTTCCTCATTATAACAGGGAACCACAACGGCTAATTTCGGCGATTCTTTTTTCCATTCATCTGCCATGTTCTTGAAAATTCCCGACTTTTATATTTTTCTTTAAAAAATAATTCCAATATTCCACATTTCAAATCCCAGATTTTTTCCTTTACTCTTGATATAAAATACAGACAGATTTAATATAGAATATACTTTTCAGATATAAAATCACAAATAGAAATTATTTGGAAATATTCTTCTCTCTTTATTACAGGATAAAATTCATATATGCTTTAATGATATAAAAACTGTTTAATTGCAATATATTATTAAAAAAAATCAACTTCTATTGTTTAATTGTATTGTTTTTCATTATATTATTTATTCACTTCATCACATCAGCTATTTAATTCTAAAACGGGCAGCTTAAGATGAATATTATTGTTACCGGCGCAGCAGGCTTTATAGGCAGTTATATTGCTGAGGAGTTGCTAAATCAAGGCAATACAGTTGTCGGAGTTGATAACATTAACGATTACTATGATGTTAATCTCAAACTCTGGCGGCTTGAAAATCTAAAAAAGAAATCAAAATTTAATTTTTACAAAGTAGATATTGAAAACCTGACTGCTTTAAAAGAGGTTTTTCAAGCGAACCAACCTGAAGCGGTAATAAACCTGGCGGCCCGTGCAGGTATCCGCTACAGCGTCGAAAATCCTTTTGTCTACCTTTCAACCAACTCTCTTGGAAACTTAAACCTTCTCGAGTTATGCCGGGAATTCAATATCAGTAAATATATCCTTGCATCAAGCTCTTCACTTTATGCCGGTCACGATATGCCTTTCAATGAGTCATTACCGGTAAACAACCCTACCTCGCCATACGCAGCATCAAAAAAATCAGCGGAAGCTCTTGCATATACTTATCATTATCTCTATGAAATCGATGTGACTATATTCCGTTATTTTACCGTTTACGGGCCGTCTGCAAGACCTGACATGAGCATTTTCAGGTTTACAAAATGGATAATGGAAGGAACGCCATTAGAGATTTTCGGGGATGGCAATCAGTTGCGGGATTTTACCTATATCGACGATATTGTTCACGGTACTTTAAAAGGTCTTGTTAATTCCGGCTTCGAAATTTACAATCTCGGAAACAACCACCCTGAAAAACTTTTAAAAGTGATCGAATTAATTGAAAAATATACCGATAAAAAAGCTGAATTAATTTACAAAGAACCTCATAAAGCAGATATGTTTGCGACCGGCGCCGATATCAGCAAGGCGAAAAAAATACTTAACTGGCATCCGGAGGTGAGTCTGGAAGAGGGCATTAAAAGAACGGTTGAGTGGAGCAAGGAAAACTGGAACTGGTTAAAAGACATTTCGCTTTGAGATAGTGTGATATATTATACTGAAATTGAGCTATTCCTTTGAAGAAGCTACAAAGTTAAACCGCTTTATTCTCTTTTTGAACCACCGGCAATCCCTTGAATTCCGCGCCATCGTTTTCCACGAATCTTTTCCTGCCATGTAACGGGAAATAAATAGAAAATAAAATAAGCCAAATAAGTTTTTACTGCATGAAAACTGTTTAAAATATCTGCCGATAGAGCTTTGAACAGGTATTTCAATGACAAAAACAGCTTCCTGCTGCCTGACCATATACCTATGGCTGCGATTACATAAGCATTGCTAATCGCCCTTTTTTTAAATTTTTTTTCATTAAAAGGTGCGGACAGGCCAGGTTGTTCAAAAAACTTACGAGTCAGAACTACTTTACTTTCCGAAATGTACTGCTCCATACGAAGGCCTATGTCTCGACGGACATGCGCAATGTGTATCGGTGCATATTTGATCTTGCCTACAAGCCCTATCCTAAGCCACAACCAGTGATCATCGTTTTCATCAAGCCAGCCAGCCTTTTCGACAATCGAACGCCGTATAAAAGATGACGGCTGAAGAATAATCGGTATGCAATACTTGACAGCATACTCAAGATCCCACTCCCGCGGTTTAAGAAGGCCCGATGTAATTTTTCCTGTTCTGGAAATGCCCGTATAATCTCCATAAACAACATCTACCTGCGGATTGTTCTTTAGGAATTCAACTACCTGACTGACTGCATCCGGCACAACATACATATCATCTGCGTTCAGCCAGGTAATGATGTCCCCTTTCCCTTTCCGCCAGCCTTTGTTGATGGCATCCGCATGCCCGTTGTCCGGTTCGGATATCCATGTTATCCGGTTCCCATAGCTTTTGAGGATATCGAGTGTCTCATCAGTAGAGCCGCCATCCACAACGATACATTCGACATATGAGTAATCCTGCTGAAGGATACTGTCAATAGTTGGAGCAAGGTAATGAGCCCTGTTAAGGCAAGGGATGACTATTGAAACCAGTGGATCGTTAATATATAACATATTCTTTGTTACCTAATATTCCTAATGTAGGGGGAAAAGAACCAATATTATCAGACTTCATTCTAATTATTTCGGAGGGCCGACAATATAGTTTCCAGGCTTGATAAATCCATGAATAATTAATAGTAAATATTTTACTTTTTTGTAAATCCTTAGTGGAAAAGATTGGATTCGTATGCTCCCTAAAGAAATACTACTTTTACTGGTAAATGGTGTCAGATCTTCATGTATACTTAAAAGCATTCGTAAATATGGTTCATAAACAGCACTGCGCAGTATATCATTTAGTATTTCTTTGTAAGCTCTCAATCCGGTATCATACATTCTTCCAGTCAACTGTTTGAATCCATGGAAATGGTAAAAGATAAGGGGTTGATCATCTATCCAAACAGATTCTCCCTTACAATGAATCGTATAGTTGGCAATATTCCAGGGAGCCACATTTACTCCTTTATGCTGCAAAACAATTACATTATCAAAACGAGACAGCCAATCATCCAGATATTTCTGATCCGCACAGCGTTTGTCTTCGACACGGTCATAACACCATTCCGGACAGCGTTCACGCCACCAGTTAAGAGCGTTGAATCCGTTTTTATCACGTTTGAATGATATCCATCCTACATTGTAGATTCCTGACTTTGCCCTATCAAGAAGATGTGGCGGGAAACGATGCTCAATAATTGCTATAGAGTAACCGGAAATCTCTTCATAAATTGGAGCAATATCAGAAAAAAAATAGAGGTCGGCATCAAGATAGGTTATCAGGTCAACATCCGAAAAATTATTTAAAACATACAGTGGCAACGAAGGAGTACAGGTAAAATAATACTCAACCACTGATCGAGTAGATTTTATAGCCAGAAGTTCCTCATCAACTTTCTCAAAATCTTCAAGCGCTATCAATTTCAGGTTCGGTAATGCCATCTGAGTAAGGATATCATGGCTCTTGTGATCCATGCACAAAATCCACAAATGAAACTCCGGGCAGTTTTTTTTGAGTGACCGGTAAAGCGCCAGGCCACGGGATAAATAATTTATATCAAAATAAGTGCAGAAATAGTACATTAAATTTTCTCAAAATGTTTTATCGAATTGATTAATAATCCCACATACGTGTTTTACCTGTTCATCAGTCAATTGAGGATATATCGGGAGACTGAGAATTTCGCTGCATACAGCCACCGTATTATGTATATCCCCTCCCATAACATTCAATCGTTCATTATATGCAGGCTGCAAATGAACCGGTACCGGATAGTGAATTGCTGTTCCAATACTATGAGTATTCAAAAAGGTTCTTAATTCATCGCGCTGAGAACTGCGCACAACATATTGATGATACACATGTTGCATATCAGGTTTCACTTGAGGAAGCTTAAGAGATGAATCAGAAAGTAATGAACCATACATACGTGCTATTTCCTTACGCCGGGTGTTATCCTTATCAAGGTAACGTAATTTAACACGTAAAATCGCTGCCTGTAGTTCATCCAGACGGGTATTCATGCCAGGTATAGAACTGATAATTCGGTC
>JABHYP010000247.1 GCA_018656855.1 Candidatus Latescibacterota bacterium
GTTAAGCTGGGCACGGGCTCTAAAAAACTGCCGTGTCGTTTGCAGTCCGTATTCACCTCGTTGTTATATGCTTCTATTCGTAATTCTATGAAATATGCCCGAAAATTTGATTAAGCATAACTGTGAAATACTTTTCTCCATTCTCTGCTTTCCAATTCTTACGTCTTGCTATTAAAGACAAATAGATAGTTATTGATTTTTTTTCATATTGAATTGTTCTTTTTAAATCTTCAAGTGAATCCCAGAATTTAATTGTATCTCTTTTGACGAGATAATCGTCTATTGCGCTGCAAATTCTGTTTGGAGCATTTTTGGCGATATCTTTTTTACCAACAAGATATCGATATGCTTCAGCAGAAAATACAATCCATGATTTAATGTTGTTCTGTTGTGAAATTTCGATAAGATTTTGAAAGCCTGGCTCTTGCAATGCTTGTTTACGCAATGCTCGACCATTCTTTTTAGGGAATAGTTTTATTAAATCACCATATTGATTTGTAGGTAATGATTCCAAACAATCAAAGAACAGGCTAAAACGACTTTCATATGAACAGGATAATAGGCATTCAGATAACAAGTCTGGCGTTTTATTCGTCCATTTATTATTTATCGCACAATCAATTTCTTCGGTTGCTGTTATGTGTTTACATTCAAATATTCGCTTCCAAAATGACTGAGAATGAGGTTCGGATAAAAACATACCGGCTTTCACCGATGATGGGTGCGGATTGCTAAAAAGTAACATTATTGAAATAGTTTTTTCATCAATATTTTTTGGGTGAATTTTTTCAGTTTTGAATGTTAATGATTTTTGTTCATCTTTGAATGAGCAAATTTGTGATAAATTTTTGAAATCATTATGGTCATTTATTGTGTTTTTAATAAAATTAAATTGGTCATTTAGGATGATTGTTTGCTCTCTTATTATGTTGTTCATGGTTTTCTCTTTTGCATATAACGCCGGGCATGAGTGGCAGATAAAAGCAACCGAAGCCTTCCAAAAAAGGGAGTTTGTGAAGGGTTGTAGCATGGATGAAAAAAGCACCGGCTTTCCCTGGCCACCTCAATGCCCATCTTATCTTCAAACGTCAGTCTTGGGGCAAAAATCCTTTAAATAGCATTTGTTACATAGGGCTACTTTAGGCCTACACCAATAACGCCCAATCTCCCACAACGGGAAATCAATGAGTCCAGGAAATTCAGGCTTCAATGCTCTTGCTTTATAAATAATTTTTTCCACTGAGGCTCCTTTTTCTATTAGGCCAAGTCGATAAAGAACTCTACGTACATGAACGTCAGCAGATATGTCAATGGAATAGTAATCACTGAAGGGGATTTTTAATTCCCGTGCCAAGATATTTGCCGCCATCGTAGCGATCTTAGGGCCAACTCCATCAAATTGAAGGAATTCATAAACAACCTCTGCGCTTGAAGGTTTTTTAGACCAAATCAATGAAGAATCGCCGCTAAACTTGATTCCGATTCTTTCAACAGCGCTGTGAAATTCAGTACTCATTTTATCAGGAAAGCGATGAAGCGATTCAGGCTTTGTCATTAAATCCTTCACATCGTCTTGTGATAGCCCTTCGAGAATAGAGAATTCAAAACCACCTAATTTGGTAGAAATACGGTGCGGGATTAGCCAAGCAAGTTCTGCTTTGATTTGCTTATCCATGACACAAGCGAGAACAAACGCGTGGGGATAGTTTTCAATATCATTCAGCAATTCATCCGCTGCGTTGTCGTTGGTGAATCTGACAATGCTTGGGGGTGCCTGAAATATTTCTTCCCCCTTGGATATGAGTATGGCTGCTATATCCTTTTCACTTTGGTTCATAAACTCTATTCCTGTTTAATCGGGAAGATAACTAAGGCATATACAGAACTGTACTAAGAACCTATATACAGCTATTTACGCTGTATAAAAACCCACTGAAATATTAACAAAATACGTGTAATATTATAAATAACAATCTGTTGTGATACAATTATCATAAGTTTTGTGGGAATTATATACAGTCTGTATATAACCCCAATTCAACATAACTTTCTACAAATTGTCAGCCGGGCTTATCATTCCCTTTCCACCACGGTTTTGAACGTTTGTATAAATCATTGTCTTTTATTAACTCCAATGCTGTTAGTGATCGTTGTCACTGTTACGCATTGGGATAAATGAAGTCGAAAAATTATTCTGTCCACTTTATTGCATCTCCGGTACAAACCACCACTCTGGCTCCATGAATTGGATGAATATTAATTTCAAGAAGATAATTGACAATAGCATCCGCATCGGCTTTTGCTGCAACAAGTTTTAGTTTATTTTTTGCCGCTTCAACTTCTCCCGGTGAAGGCCCGACATTTTGACTTATTTCGGAGAATTCGGACACTTCACAAATAATAGAATATTTTCGGGATCCGACCTCTTCCGGAGTAAGAATTTTAATAGTTACAGCTTTTCTTCTCAATTCGGGAGTAACTGATGTTGTTTTTGCGACTGTGCAGGAGAGTAGTAACACAAAAAGAAGAAGGCAAGATATTTTTACCAGCCTTGACATAATATTACCTCCTCAATGCCATAGTTGGTTTTGCGAAATTGATTTGATAAAGGGGAACTGTCTGTTCCCCTTTATCAAAATTCCCTGTATTGAACGGTTGATTCGAACAACCATCATGTGCACTGCATAAACTCAATACATCAAATACTGCATGAATTCAATACTTATTATGTTTGCGTCGGTTCAATACATACGGAAACCTGTCCTACTTTAAATACTGTTCCGGCATGCTGTAGTTCAGGGTAAAGTACAGCCTGTTGTGGCTTTCCTTATCCTCGCGGGCGCCTTCCTCCTCAGACCAGAAACCATAAGCATATCCGACATCCAGCCTGAAATTTTCATTGAAATTTTTACTGAGCCCCAGGGTCATAAAATCTCTCTCGTCGGTAACGATTATTTCAGGGTCACTGTTGTCATATCCCCGTGGCCCCTTGAACGTCACCGGCTGGCGCATGTCCCCGATCCTGCCGATAACAGGTATAAACGGCAGCTTATGTTCCATACCTACCCGCCAGTTCAGGGCAGAACGGTACTTGTCCTGGAAATAATAGGGATCATACTCATCCTCGAACTCCGCCTCTCCCCAGTTTTCATAAACAACATCAAATGCTATACTGCTCAAACCGGGTGTCCCGAGCGAGAGTCCGAACCCGACCTGCATGGGAGCTTTTATCTTGTAGTCAGCCGTGTAGTAATCCTCGCTGTCAAGATAATGTGCTCCATAATAAGGATCGATGTTTTCGTGTATGTTGAAGAAATACCCGTCATCACTGCTGTACAATTCCTCGTAATTCTTCTGGCTGATATGGAACGTCATCGGGAAACGTACAAAAGCGCCAAGACGGAACGACTTATCGTGGTACAGAATCGCTGGTTTGAAACTCCATCCGGTGATATCATCCTCGCCGCCGGTGACATCAAACCATGATACTTCTCCGGGATAGTCATTACTAAGAACTCTTTTATTCAGTTTGTATTTACCAGTCCAGACATCGATTGACGCTCCGACAGAAAAATTGGGAGAGA
>JABHYP010000248.1 GCA_018656855.1 Candidatus Latescibacterota bacterium
ATAATGCGCAAGTTCATCGGGGCCATGCTCATGCCAGCGCAAGCGGTCTGGACGAATACCGAGACGGGAATAGAAATCCCATCGCTGGTTTCTCCAGTGCTCCATCCATTTTTCATCTGTGCCCGGTTTAACAAAAAACTGCATCTCCATTTGCTCAAACTCCCTCGAGCGGAAGATGAAATTGCCGGGAGTGATTTCATTCCTGAATGCTTTCCCTATCTGTGCTATTCCGAACGGTATTTTCAAGCGTGAGGAGTTTAACACGTTGAGATAGTTCACATAAATTCCCTGAGCAGTTTCTGGCCTGAGATAGGCTATCGATGCAGAATCCTCGACCGGTCCGATATGGGTTTTGAACATTAGGTTGAACTGTCGAATATCCGTCAACTCGCCACCGCATTCAGGACACATATCACCCTCTATGTCATCGGCGCGGAATCGTTTTTTACATTTCTTGCAGTCAACCATCGGGTCGTGAAATCCCTCAACATGGCCGGATGCCTCCCAGACCTTCGGGTGCATGATAATAGAAGCGTCTAATCCTACAATGTTATCGTTTTCATAGACCATGGACTTCCACCATAATCGCTTGATATTATTTTTCAACTCCACACCAAGAGGGCCGAAATCCCAGCAGGCTGACTGCCCGCCATAGATTTCCGATGATTGAAAAATAAAGCCGCGCCGTTTGCACAGACTCATGAGCTTTTCCATTTTAACAGGAGCTTTGTTCTTGACCGCTTTTGCCATTATACCTCCCAAAATAGTTCATCTGAAATAAATAAATTACAGGATTTTCAATTTGATAAATAAATGTTTGAATTTAATTATTATCTGCGATTATCCGCTAAATATCGTATCGTTTTTTATGTCATTTCTTCTTTTCCGCCATAATTCTTCTCAAAAACGCAAGCGACCTCGGAGGCCTCGAATAACCTGTATGATAGGAAGGGAATTGAAGGGTCAAATGCTCAATCTCAGCCCGTTGAGCTCGACCCATCTTGAGGCGCGCCAGATCCTCTACTTCAGATGTCATGAGATCGTTCATGAACCTGAGGGATCCGGGACTGACCCGTATACCGAACCTGTCTCCTGGATCTGTGCACGAACAGATTACTCCGCCGTCAGGATAACTCAAAAACACCGATTTGCCCCTCGGTTTCTTCCCGCATTTGAGACATTTGTCAAACGCGGGGCAGTATCCGGCTGCGGCAAGAAAGCGCAGCATGAACTGCCACAAGTGCTTGTCCGCATCCATGCGGGAACTTTTTTTCAGGCCATCGAGAGATTCCACCAGAAGAGCAAATGTACCCGCGGAAGGGTCATCAGGCGCTGTGTGGGATTGTGCAATCTCAACCATGCACGATGCTATCGAGAAAAGCTGTATATCAGCTTTCAAATCCGAAAAGGACTCAATAATCTCGGCATGCGACAGGGTCTGGATGTCACGTGTGTTTTTGTAATAATATATGCAATCTATCAGGGTAACGGGTTCGAGAGTGGCGCCGTATTTACTCAGCGGGCGGCGCGCTCCTCTCGCCATTACCTTGACAAGCCCGTAATGATCAGTGATAAGCGACACCAGTTTTGATGAATTTGACATCCTCATAGTATGCGATACCACCGCACTTGCTGAACAGAGTCCCATAAAGCCGCCTTAATGGTCGGGTAATTTAATATCGGGAGTGACCACGCCTGCGCTGATAATAAGCTTCATGGCATCCTCTACAGTCATATCAAGGGCTATCATGTCTTTTTGGGGAACAAAAATGATAACACCCGATGTCGGGTTAGGTGTTGTGGGAATGAAGATACTGCTGACATTTTCTCCGATTAGTTTACAGAAAGCGGGCCCGCAATCTCTGGTGACAAATCCGATTGAAAAAACTCCATGGCGTGGATATTCGATTATGACGGGCCTTTTAAAAATGATAGCGCCGCCTTTTGCAAAAGAATCGGAAAGCTGTCTGAGCGCAAGGTAAATCCGATTTATTAGCGGAACGTTGTTTATCGCTTTTTCCCATATTGCAAAAAGTTTTCTCCCTACATACAGCCGCGCTAAAAAACCGATAAGAGCAATGAGTACGAAAAGCGTAATAGCGCCGAGTCCCGGGATATGGGTACGGCGTAAATTCAAGTATTCAAATAACTGGGTATACCATCGCCCTAGAATATTGTCGAACCAGCGGAATGTCTTGACCAATATCCATATCGTTACAAATGTTGGAGTAAGTACAAGGAGGCCTGTTGTAAAGTAGTTTCTGAGTCTTAATAGCATTCCCATTTTGCTTCTGTCATCTTTTCTTACCATTATTTTTTACCTTTTTCGCTACTGTCAGGAAGAGTTATTTGAAAAACTTCCTCAACTTCCTTTTTCATACCATATTCCCCACGGGCGATTTCCTCTATATATGTGGAATCGCTCTTGAGCCTTCCGATTTCTTTTTTAAGAGCTTCTTTTCTTTCAAGGTCTTTTTTGAGCGCTTTTTCCTCAATCCGCTTCAACCGCGAAAGCCGCCAGAACTTTATTAACCCTTTGCCGGTTCTGAAAAAACCATAACATCCGATTACAAGCAGTATGATGACTACAAAATACCAGCCAGGCTTTTTTCGCGGTTTTCTTCTTATAGTGACAGCGCACATAATATTCTACATAGAAAATAGATTCAAAATTTCAGATTACATAATTGTATGTGGTCTGTAGTCAGTTGTCCGTTGCCATATTTCAGACACGAAGAGCCGCGGAGTGCATTGAGAATTGTGTATTCATTATTTTCCTTCAAACTTTATCCTATAAACCATAAACTATAAACTTTAACCACAGCCCCTCGTTTACATTTTCATCATTCGGGGCGACGCTAAAAAATTGTATGGTGCTTACTTATTATATATTTCATCGGGATTAAAAACTCTTTCATCACAGATTGCGAATGTTCCGTCAGCACGGTTTACTTTACGGAAGAAGCACGAACGGTATCCCTCGTGGCACGCAGCTCCCAGACCCTTCGGTTCGATTTTACACAACAGGCAATCCGCATCGCAGTCAATATATATTTCCCGGACTTCCTGAATGTTACCCGATGTTTCCCCTTTCACCCACAGTTCCTGCCTTGAACGCGACCAGTAAGTCATTATACCGGTTTTGAGGGTGCGTTCGAAACTTTCCCGGTTCATCCATGCAAACATGAGAACCTCGTTTGTGTTCATATCCTGGACTATGACGGGAATGAGTCCTTTTTCATCAAATTTCAGTGTATTTATAGCCAAAAGAAATCTCCTTCGCTGTGATTCCTGTCACTCTCTGATTGTACCTTTACCATATACGACCCATTTATATGTTGTCAGGTCTGCCGCTCCCATCGGTCCCCGGGCATGAAGCTTGTCGGTTGAGATACCTATTTCCGCACCGAGCCCGTATTCGCCACCGTCCGAAAACCTTGTGGAAGCATTAACCATAACCGAGGATGAATCCACCGCGGTAACAAAATAATCTGCGGATTGAATGTCTGATGTAATGATTGCCTCGGTGTGATTCGATGAGTACTTGTTGATATGCTCCACCGCCTCTTCAAGTGAATCGACAATCTTCACCGCGAGGATAAGGTCAAGATACTCGGTGTACCAGTCATTTTCAACAGCTTCTTTCATGCCGGAAACGACCGCTTGTGACTTAGTGCAGCCTCTCAACTCGACATCCTTTGCCCGAAGTTCATCCGCAACGCGGGGAAGAAACTCTTCCGCGATGTCTTTATGTACCAGAAGGGTTTCGGCGGCGTTGCATACACCCGGCCGCTGAATTTTTGCATTGACGGTAATTGAGACAGCATCGTCAATACATGCCGATGAGTCTATATACACGTGGCAGTTACCCTCGAAATGCTTGATGACAGGAACTTTCGCGCCCTCAACAACCGCTTTGATTAGTCCTTTGCCTCCCCTAGGGATCACAAGGTCGATTATGCCGGACGCTTCGATCATACATTTTACACCCTCGCGGTCAGTCATTTCAATGATTGTTATCGCGCCGTCCGGCACTCCCTTTGAAGAGGCGGCATCGTTCAAGAGTCCGGCAAGGAAGATGTTCGAGTTGACTGCTTCCTTGCCCCCGC
>JABHYP010000249.1 GCA_018656855.1 Candidatus Latescibacterota bacterium
CGGAACCACTTCACACTTCTCCTGTGACGGAAGTCCCTTTAAAATGTCCGAAATGATCTCGGACGGATCTTCAGTCCTCGGATTGTCATTTGTTATCACAGTGAAATCTGCAAGTTTTGCCGATATTTCACCCATTAGAGGCCGCTTTCCTCTATCTCGGTCGCCTCCGCAGCCGAAAACCGAAATAAGGCGTCCGCATGTCAATTCCCGGGCGGTTGACAAAACTCCTTCAAGTGCATCCGGTGTGTGCGCATAGTCAATAATAACGGTGAAATCCTGCCCCTCATTCACAATTTCAAAGCGCCCTCTCACCATTTTCACCGTTTCCAGTCCTCGTATGATCGTCTCTTTCGGAAATCCGCAGGCCAGGGAGATACCTGTAGCTGCCATAGCATTCCATATATTGTATCTTCCAGGGATTGGCAGAGAAAACTCCATTTCACCTGCCGGCGTGGCAAGCTTCACTTCGGACTTGTTCGCCTGAATATTTATTGAAATTGGGCGTATATCACTTTTATAATCATTGCCGAAGGTCGTAATATTAGCAGAACGTGAAACATGCATGATATGGTCAGAATAAGGATCGTCAAGATTTACAACAGCGGTTGCATCACCCGTAAGATCACTGAAGAGTATACTTTTAGCCTCAAGGTAATTTTTTATATCACCGTGAAAATCAAGATGATCGCGCGACAGATTCAGAAAAGCGACCGCCCGAAATTGGATTCCGTGCACGCGGCAGAGAACAAGAGCATGTGAACTAATCTCTATAACGCACGAATTCTGCTGCGCTTCCACCATACGTGCAAGAAATGAATGAATGTCTGGAGCCTCTGGCGTGGTATTGGCCGATACGATTCTTTCTCCGTCGACAATATGGTGAATCGTTCCAATAACACCGCTGTTCATGCCGCCGACGTCAAATATTGACTTGATCATATAAGTGGTGGTAGTTTTCCCGTTTGTTCCGGTAACTCCTGTCATTACAAGCGATTTCTGCGGACTGCCGTATAACCTGTCGGAAATGAGGGCCATGGTTTTACGGGCATCTTGAACCCGAATAGAAATCGCCCCTTGCCTGATTTCAGAATCTTCGGTCATAACGGCCACCGCACCGTTGTTCACCGCTTCGGCAATGAATATGTTTCCGTCAGCAGCAAAACCTCTTACTGCCACAAACAGCGCGCCGGGAGTGACCTTTCTCGAGTCATAAGCAAGGGAACTTATTTCAACCGAAGTGTCGCCGGTGATTTCGACTGTTTCAATACCGTTTATCAGTTCATTCAGCTTCATGTTACCTCTTCGTGCATGCTATTTCACATACAGTACCGTGTTCAACAAGCGATCCTGCGGATGGGCTCTGCTTTGTGACTACACCCGAGCCCTGAATGCTCACTTTCAGCTGAGCCTGCACCAGTTCATGGACAGCTTCCCTCACAGTCTTTCCCCTTAGTTCAGGTACCTTGATACGGTTACCCTTTTCCGCGGTCATTATATTACTGTAGAGAGTGATGTCATCGCCTCTGTTCAGCTTCGCTCCCGGATTAGGCAGTTGATTTAGTACAGTGGTCGAATCACCTACTACCGATGTGGAGAAACCAAACTCGCGTAGTTTTGCAACCGCCGCATGAATACTCATGCCTTTCAAAACAGGAACAATACCTTCTTCTTTTCCCTTTTCATCATCTTTTTCAACCACCACTGACGACCAGGGCCCGTTACTCATATTGAGAATCCGGTTTAGAATATTTTTACACACAGGCGCCGCAACCTGCGAACCGTAGTAGAGCCCTTCCGGACTGTCTACCATTACAAGGCACAAAATTCTTGGGTCGCGATCCACAATAAATCCAATAAATGAAGATATATACCGGCCTGGCTCATAACCCTTGCTCCCTTCCCTGGGACGTTGTGCAGTACCGGTTTTTCCGGCAATGCGTATATTAGGAATCGCGGATGCTTTCCCCGTGCCGGACTCAACAGTCTCACATAAAAGTTCGGTGAGTCTTTTAGCAGTCTCTGTTTTCATGGCACGGCGAATTTTTTGCACATTCGTCTTGCGGCCGGTCCTTGTTCCTTTATTCTTTACTTCCTTGATAATGTAAGGGCGTATGAGAAATCCGCCGTTCGCTACAGCGCTATACGCCATGGCAAGTTGGATAGGCGAAACAGCAACACCCTGCCCGAAAGATATTGTCGGCAGGGATAATTTCGACCACGTCCGGGGATTCGGTAATCTTCCTTTTGTTTCATCAGGAACATCAAGTCCTGTAGCAGCGCCAAAACCCATGAGCCGTGTCCGCTCGTATAACCTGTGCTTCCCAATTTTCTCAGCAATTTTCACAGTCCCAATATTCGATGAATGAATGAGAATATCGCTTACAGGAACGACGCCAAGCTTATGCGAATCGTTGATAGTGTGATTTGCCAGCCTGAACTTACCATTTTCACAGTCGATAAGATCGTCTTCATGCACAATACCAGACTCAAGAGCCTCGGCGAATGTGACGATTTTAAACGTGGAGCCCGGTTCGAGCATATCTGTAACAAGCCTGTTTCTACGGTTATTCGGATCAAACACTTTCGAGTCGAAATATGATGGGTCATTTAGGTCAAGCCTCGGCGCATTAGACATTGCAAGAATCTCACCGTTACCAGTATTGATCACGATTATCCCGCCCCACGTGGCATTCATTTTAATGACACTTTTTTCAATTTCTTCATCGGCTATTTCCTGTATACGCCAGTCGATGGTTAATACCACATCAAGCCCGTCCTGCGGTTTGATGTCCGGTTTATCAAGGGACCGTGCGGCTCTTCCCAAAGCATCCCTGAAA
>JABHYP010000250.1 GCA_018656855.1 Candidatus Latescibacterota bacterium
CATAAAAAAAGTGCGCGAAGCCGGACTTGCAGTTATTGGAATGAAAAACCTGCTTAATTATAACACTAGACCTCGAAAATCTCTTGAGGATATCCGAGAGAACAAAAACAGCCCGGTGACATACGCCCAGGCACATCTGAAATGGGTGCTTTCCAACAACTATATTGATACAATCATACCAGGTGTAACCTCCTTTGAACAGCTTCAGGAAAACATTAGCATCATGGGAAAAAAGATGAGTTATGAGGATCACAACATTCTTTACCGTTTCTCTGAACGTATTAAGGGAAGTCATTGCTTTGGCCTTTCGGGATGTACCGGGTGTAAGGGACAATGCCCAAAGGGAGTAAATGTGTCCGATCTGAACCGTTGCCTTGGATATGCTTATGGTTATGGGGACAGGAGGTTGGCCGAAGAAAATTATATTAATATTACCCCCTCAAATCGAATTGATATATGTAATGACTGTGATAAATGTCTGGTAAAATGTGTTCATGGGCTTAATTTAACGGAGAATGTTCAAAGAGCCAGAGAACTATTCGCATAAGCTCCTCTAAATACACAAATCCAACAGTATGATTTGTTTGCTAAATATTCAAATAAAAGTTGATAAAGAAGACGTCCTCATCGGGCGTCTTTTTTTTGTCTCATGCTTTCATATAGCCCCGCTTTTTAACTTCGCCTTGACTTTCTCAGTTATTCAGATAAATTTAATAACAATGTTCAAGATTATTTACTATGTCTCGAAAATGCTGTCAATAATCATGTTTGACTTATATGGGGAATGTCGGTTACTAATTTTGTTTACAGGGATGATTTCTTTACAAAACAATCGAAATCAAAGGATAACAAAATGAATGAAAAGCAGAAAGAAATGACTCTGATAATATTTTCAAATGACATGGATAAAGCAATAGCAGCATTTATACTTGCCACCGGTGCGGCATCATCAGGTATGAAAGTAAATATGTTTTTCACTTTTTGGGGGCTTTCGCTTCTACGCAAGAAGAATTATTCCCGGAAAGGTAAAACTTTGATAGAACGAGTTTTTGGATCGATGCTGCCTGAGGGGCCCGATGGAACCAGGTTGTCAAAAATGAATTTTTTTGGAGCTGGTACCAAAATGATGAAAAGTATTATGCGCAAAAAGAAAATATTTCAGTTGAATGAACTGATGGATATGGCGGTTTCTCTCGAAACCAAAATTGTGGCATGCACAACATCCATGGAGATGATGGGTATAAAAAAAGAAGAACTTATTGATAATATAGAGGTTGGTGGAGTAGTTACTTATCTCGGAAGTGCAAGAGAATCGGCAATTAACCTTTTTATATAAAAAATTGTTAAAAAGTATTCGGAGATTACTATGGAAACAGATTTTACCGTAGATACTGTTGGATTATTTTGCCCTGTTCCGATTATCGAAGCATCGAAAAAGATAAAAGAAATGAAAACCGGTGAGACATTGACAGTTATATCCGACGATGAAGGAATAAAAAATGATATGTCAAACTGGTGTACTATGACCGGAAATGAATTTCTCGGTATGTCTGAGAATGAAAGTGAAATCAGCGTTTTTGTGAAAAAAACTGTTCAATGAGGACTGTCAAAAATGTACTAACTGAAACAAGGAAGATGGTGTTGGTGAAGTAGAAAGGATATAATGAGATTATCAATGGTTGTCTAACTCTGGAAGTTGTATGAGAATAGGGGCTTGTTATTATCGTGTTCTATTCGTTGGAGGTTATCCATGCGTTACTTCACGGTTTTGATAATTTTATTACTGCTTACAATACTTTTAGGTTGTATGAATCGTGCGATTTTATCACCAGATGAGGCTGCTCAGCTCGGAGCAAAGCTTGCAAATGAGAAATACCTAAAACTATTCAAGAATGCAACGAATACACTCTTTTCACCTCGTGATTATCCTGCAGTCTTGCTCAATTCTCGTTGGAAATGGGGTAAGCACAATCCCGCTGGAGTCAACGGCTATTCTACTGAAGTTCAATTTAATAAAGATGGTTCTGAACCAGAGGTTGAGATACTTTTTCATACAGATATCAATGCTTTTCCAGAGAAATTTAAGTAGAGATAGCTTATTTGTTTGATTAACTCTATAAATGGCACAAAGAATGGGAGTAGGTCAATAATTTACTGAAACGAGGGAGATGGGCTTGGTGGAATAACGACAGTTAATGATAACACTGTGCATACCTATCTCAGAGTCGGAGATGGAATAGAGTTAGAGAAAGATGAGCTGATTCCCAGTTGACGGCATCAATTCAGATAAAGGAGAATACTATGTCAAATGTAAAGAATATGAATAGGCGACGAATACTGAAAACTGGTATAGCTTCTATGATAGCTGCCCCATTCCCACTTGCAGATATTGATGCGGCAATAAGTCCAAAAGCAAAAGGTGAAACAAAAGTAATATATCTTGGTGGTGATTTCTGGCATAATGGAATAACACAGGAAATGGAAATGCGGAGGACATTTTCTAATACAGATTGGCGGCTTATTTTCGCACATCATGACCAGTTTATAACACCAGAAGTGCTGAAAGACGCTGATTTATTTATAATGCTCAGAACCACCGCATCTAATTTTCTCGGGTATACGGCTGATGGGTTGGTTGAAAATAGGCCTCGTTGTAGAGTTTTAACGGAAGAACAGGAAGATGCCATTATCGATAATGTGGTCAATCGAGGAATGGGCTTTTTGGCGCTTCACGCTACCTGTCTCTTCGCTTCAAAAGAAAATTTCAGAAAGATAATGGGCATTGATCCTATCATGCATGGCCCTATTCAAACTGTTCATATGCAAAAATTCAATCAGAATCATCCAATAACAAAAGGTTTTAACGACTTCGACGTTGAGCATGACGAGAATTTTGGTATTAAAATTGTAAGCGACAGGGCAATAAATTTATTTGAAAGCACTGGGAGGGATGATGGTCGTACTGATATTGCGGGATGGTGTATAGAGGCAGGGAAAGGACGCATAGCCGGACTTCTGGCAGGGCACAGTCATACAGCTTGGAGACATCCAATCTACCGTCAACTTCACTGGCGAGCTGCATTCTGGGCTATGAAAAGAGAAATACCTAACTATAAGGAACCTAAGAATTTAGTTTTTTAGGTTTTTGCAGCTTTTTTTTATAATGAAATACCCCGACGCAAGCGGCGAGGTATCAAAAAACACACTCACCCCCTGCCCCCCTCTCTCGCACGCGAAAGAGGGGGAAATATCGGCACATCCCGGGCTCGGGTTCCCCTCTCTAC
>JABHYP010000251.1 GCA_018656855.1 Candidatus Latescibacterota bacterium
ACACGAAAAATATCAAAGTTAAAACCAACCGATGCCCTGAGGGGGAAACTATCATGATACAGTTTTTGCTGAAAGGCTTGTTGAGAGACCGTCATCGGAGTCTCTTCCCGGTACTCATTGTTGCCGGAGGAGTTGCTATCACTGTTTTGCTATACTGCTATCTTCTCGGATTTGCAGATGAAACTATCCGAACCAACGCGAAACTGGATACCGGCCATGTTAAGATCATGACCCGCGCGTATGCCGAAATCGCCAGCCAGATACCGAACGACCTCGCCTTTTCGGATATTAACAAGGTTATAACCGGACTTAAAGAGGATTACCCGGAAATAGACTGGGCGGCGCGAATAAAATTCGGCGGGCTTTTGGATATTCCCGATGATGAGGGAGAAACACGGGCGCAGGGGCCTGTTTTTGGCATAGCCCTGGATTTGTTCAACCCCGATTCGGGTGAGAGACAACGGTTTAACCTCGAAAACGCTCTTGTCAACGGCCGTCTCCCGCAGTCAACCGGGGAAATTCTGGTCAGCGAAGAATTTGCCGGAAATCTCGATGTTGAGATCGGCGAAACAGCCACACTTATCAGTTCCACCGTCAACGGCAGTATGGCAATTCAAAACTTCACTCTTGTCGGAACCATTCGTTTCGGCATCGGCCCCATGGATAGTAATGCCATGCTCGCCGACATCACGGATATCCAATATGCGCTTGACATGGAAAATGGAGCCGCGGAGATACTCGGATACTTCCCCAATCTTATCTACAACAAAGAAACTGCATATAAACTTTCGGAAGAATTTAACGCCCGATTTAACGATACTGATGATGAATTCTCCCCTGTTATGATTACTCTGAGCGATCAGAATGGCCTGGGAGAAATTCTGGAGATGATGAATAATGAACTTTATATAATTATATTCATATTTATTTTTGTGATGTCTATTGTGCTATGGAATACCGGATTGATGTCAGGTATACGGCGTTATGGCGAAGTAGGTATCCGCCTGGCAATCGGCGAATCAAAAGGCGGCGTTTACCTGTCCATGATTTATGAATCTGTTCTGATCGGCTGTATCGGCACCGTTATCGGTACCGCGATTGGGCTGGGATTTTCCTATTACATGCAGGAGGTCGGTATCGACTTTTCCAAAATGATGAAAGGCTCCAGCATGTTAATGTCAAACATTTTCCGGTCACGGGTCACACTCACGGCGTTCTATATCGGTTTCATTCCGGGACTGCTGGCAACCGTACTCGGCAGCATGATTTCAGGCATCGGAATCTTCAAGCGTCAAACAGCACAACTATTCAAGGAGCTGGAAACATGAAAAAGCTTATAATTATTCCTTTAATGATATTGTTTGCCGGATCAGCGGCGGCCCAGACACCCTCAGGCGAAGAAATATTACAACGGGTCGACCGTAACATGGTGGTTGAGCAGGCGGTAAGCGTTTCGACGATGATCATTCACGGGCGAAGCGGCACACGCACCATTACATCCAAAGCCTGGACCAAGGGCGAACACAATGCATTTGTCGAATACCTGTCCCCACCCCGCGAAAAAGGCAAAAAGATGCTCAGGCTCGACGATATGCTCTGGACGTACGCCCCCGAACCAAGCGACCGGATTATCACCATTTCCGGGCATCTCCTCCGCCAGTCCGTGATGGGCTCCGACCTTTCGTACGAAGACATGGTGGAAAACGACAAGATGACCGAGATGTACGACGCCCGTGTCGCCGGCAGTGAGGACTTCAACGGCCGTTCATGCTATGTGCTCGAACTGACAGCTAAAAAGAAGGATGTTGCCTATCATTCCCGCAAGGTCTGGGTGGATTCCGGGCGCTGGCTCCCGCTGAAGGAGGAGCGGTACGCCAGGAGCGGCAGGCTGCTCAAGACAATGGAGATGAACGAGGTATTTCAGGTGGAGAACCGCTGGTACCCGAAAAAAATGACGTTCAAAGACATGCTCTCCAAGGGCAAAGGCACAGAATACATCATCGAATCGATTGATTTAAATGTAGAAATACCGGATCACATGTTAACCAAGGCGGCGTTGAGGGAATAATTTATAACTTTTTTTTTTTTAATCTTATAGTACTTTTTCACCTCGTAAACTTAATAAGGCGTTATTATTAAAGAAATAATCTTATAGTCTAAACTGCGATATATAAGTATCATATGACATATTTTCATAAATTTGCCAAGCGCAGCATAAGAAATATTCTATAATCAAACATATCATAATTCCTCTCAAACCAATGTTCCTTAACTCACCCCCTCTGTCCCCCTCTCTAAAATTATAGAGGGGGATGACCACTCCACAATTCCCCTTCTCTAATATTAGAGAAGGGGTTAGGGGATGAGTTATTTTGAAAAGAGAAAAACATGAAATTACAAATCACATTATTTCAGGATGAGGACGGGATATTCATTACCTAATGCCCCGCCATACCGGGCTGCGTCAGCCAGGGGAAGACCGAAGAGGAGGCGATGACAAACATACAGGAAGCGATTAAAGAATGCCTCGGGGTTCGTCATGAAAAAGGTATGCCGTTAACAGTGCCCGTACGTGAAATCGAGGTTCAGGTCTGATGCCTTCCGTTCCGGTTCTTAAACCTCGTGTGGTAGAGACAGGTTTCAAACCTGTCTCTACAATTTTGTCTGTCAAAGTAAAAATATATTCTTAATTGTTTTTCCCGCGTTTTCTACGATACAAGCGCATAATAAGAATCTTTATATAATCAAACATGTCATAATTCCTCGATAAAACAAACTTCTTTCACCGTGCGTGACCTCATTTTTTTGTTTGCCGGTTGTGATAGTTACCCGCTACCAGTGCAGTTCAGTTGGAACGAAGTTTCCTGTCAATCGTCCTTTATTGAGAATGGAGGCAGACATGAAACGTATAAATATACCAATACTGGTCTTACTATTTTTTTTACTGAGTACTGTGACAGCAGTACAGGAGAACACCATGAAATACAATAAATTAACCCCTGAAGAAAAGCGGGTTATTATACATAAAGGCACTGAACGGCCCTTTTCGGGAATCTATAATAACACTAAAGAGAAGGGGACGTATACGTGTAAACAGTGTAACACGCCGCTGTATATTTCCGAGGACAAATTCGATTCTCAGTGCGGCTGGCCGAGCTTCGACGACGAGATATCGGGAGCTGTCAAACGCGTTCCCGATGCCGACGGCAGTCGAACAGAAATTGTCTGCACTAATTGCGGCGCTCATCTCGGACATGTTTTCACGGGCGAGGGCTTGACAGAAAAAAATATCAGGCATTGCGTTAATTCAATATCGATGAATTTCATACCTGATATAAAAGAGGCGCTGACAGAACGGGCATACTTTGCAGGCGGGTGTTTCTGGGGAGTGGAATATTACTTCAAAAATGAACCCGGCGTACTCTCGACAAAAGTCGGCTACATGGGAGGTCAAAAGAAAAGCCCGACATACGAAGAAGTTTGTTCCGGTACTACCGGTCACGCGGAAACTCTTGAAGTTGTGTACGATCC
>JABHYP010000252.1 GCA_018656855.1 Candidatus Latescibacterota bacterium
GGGGGGTTGTAAATATCGGGACGCGGGAAATCCACAGTGCGCGGAAAATGTTTTTTCTCGGTTACGGTTCCTTTAATTCATTCACCACCGGCACAGTCCTGAATATTCCTGTGGGTTTGTCACGGTTTCTGATAACACTGGATTACGCATCTTCGGACAATGATTTCAAGTACAGGAGCGACAACGGCACTCTATACAACAATAAAGATGATTACTGGGCATTGCGTAATAATGATGAATATCGTTCGTCAAATCTTCTCGGCAAATACCACCGTGTTTTCGGAAACGGAATGCTTCTGGAGGTTTCGAATCATGTTTTATCAAATAAAAAGAACCTTCCCGGCCAGGATCACAAGCGATATTCCTATGCAACATTTGAAACTTTAAAAAATCTCTTACAGGGAAAGGTGACGGCGAAACCTTTCTTGCACAATGTTTTAGAGGTTCAACCAACCTTCTATCATATATACAACCATGAACGTTATAAAGACCTCAAGGGGACAGTAGGCTGGGGCATACAGGATAATATTTATAAAACAAATACATCTAATCTCCTCATACCTCTCACAGTTAAGTTTCGTAAGTTTGCGGTGTTTAATATAACGCCTTCTGCACAGCATGAATCTTTTAAACCGGAGTCCAATCTTCAGGAAACAGTACCGCTTTCCTGTAACAGGGAACAGCTTGGAATTACCGGTGATGCTTTTTTTAAAACCACAGATGAACGCCTGACAGTTACCGCAAATATCAGGAGAAACCGTTATTTCAGTTCATTTGCTGGGCAGCCCTCGGGGCTTAACAGGGATACTCCGAAGCCTCAGTTTCATCACCTTACTAACACCCGGTGCGGAGTGAAAGTAAGAGTAGTGAAAAACATATACTTCCAGGGCAACTACGGTGATATAACGCGTGTTCCGAGTCTCTATGAGTTATTCGGGGACAGGGGGTGGACATTGTCAAATCCTGACCTGAAACCGGAAAAAATTTACCGGTGGGATGCCGGCTTTCGTTCAGGATTGCTCAAAGCAGGGTGGCTGATTAACGGAGCGCTGGAATGTGCATATTTCGAAAATCGGTTCAGGAATTTAATTCAATGGTATATCACCGATGTTGGCATAATAAGCCCGGGAAATGTCGGCGGCTCGTATGTAAAGGGTACGGAAATTATCTGGAACGGTACTATACTCCGCCATTTCACCTGCAAAGGCAACTGGACATTTCAGAAGTCTAAAGTTACCGGGGAAAAGAGAAAATACTACAGAGAAAAGCAGCTTCCGAACAGGCCGAAGGACTATGGAACTGTAAAGGTCGAATATCCTATCAAAAAAGTATCCCTGTTCTGGATACTAGACCGCAAGAACAGCTACTATCTCGACCGTGCAAACCAGGAACACAAACGGTATCCCGGACGGTCTCTTCACGACTTCGGGATTGCGGTTTCATTTATAAACAGTAAAACGGTTCTTACTCTTCAGGGAAAAAACATCACCGATGTTCATACATTCGATATCCAGGGAATGCCCAAACCAGGACGTTCATACATGCTTACTGTCAGGTATACCATGCACTGAATCAAAAAAGAAGGAACAAAGGCAAAAGCCAGAAGGGAGAAGGCAAAAGGGTAAAGAAAATAATGAATACACAATGCTCAATTCTGAAAGATTTAAATGGTTCACGGACTACTGACAACTAACAAAGGGCTAATGACTAATCCAATCAAACAAAAGGAGAAAAGATGAAAAAAAGTTGGCTTATCCTCATGATATTTTTATGCAGTATCAATCCGGCATCCGGCGGACAGATTGTAATAACCACCTCTGATTACTCGTCGGGAAATACAGCAAGTTATAACATCGAAACAGGCACAATGACAAATGAACTGTTGCCGCATCACCAGGATACAAATGTAAAAACGGACGGGACATTTCTTTATATTCTCGAAGGGTATGGTAAAAATTCAATCATAAAAGTCGATCCCTCACCTATTTCAGTAAACAATGTTATTTACAATTACAGCCTCAGCGGTGACGGCAGCGAGACAAACCCACAGAATATGGTATTTCTTGATTCAAAAGCTTATATTCTCCTTGGTGATTCAGATAAAATCTGGGTTGTCAATCAGAATGCAGCAAATGAAGCATCTTTTAAAATCGGTGAAATTGATATTTCGCAGTGGTCTGATTCGGATGGCTCTCCTGATGCGGCACTGGGATTTGTTTATGACGGCATGGTATATGTTGTTCTTCAGGGTGTGATAAAGTCGTGGCCGTCGATTTATGAGACAGCCCGTATCATCAAGATAGATCCGTCGACCGATACGAGAGTTGAGA
>JABHYP010000253.1 GCA_018656855.1 Candidatus Latescibacterota bacterium
GAGAACCGAGCTAAGGGAAACCTGGGATATGGCAGGCCGGATAAATATAACCGGTGGCGCCTACAAGGATGCCGAACTTCCCTATAACAAGAATGAACTGAACATTGGCGGAAAAATCTCCGCTGCCGGTGAGATATACGATATTTCACTTATCACACATGCCGGAGCTGAATATTTGAAGTTTGACGATGAGGCAAACTCAATCGTTTCCTCGGGTATAAAGGGGAATATGCTTCTATGGAATAATATGGGCTTTCAATTAGGCGCAAACATATATGTTTTCAAAATGCAAGATGACAATACTGAAATACGTTTCTATCCAAACGCAAGTTTTGACTGGGCCTTAACACGTTCCTCTTTTATAAAGATTTCATTTAAACCGTCGGTGGCGCGTCACTCACACAGTGATCTGTATGATCGTAACGGACTTGTTTTACCTGTTCCCGTTCTGTTCGAGGATAAAAAGCGGGATATAGATGGTGAAATCGGCTGGAGGTTCAAGCCTGGCAGCCTTATCTCTGCGGGAATATTTTATATCGACAGCGATCAGTCGCTTATATTCAGCCGCAAAGGAAATTTTTTTGATGTCGTAAAAAACGAATCGGTTAAAATGACCGGATTCAGAATAAAGGGGAAGTATGACAGAGATGGGAAATGGGGTTTTGACGGTGAGTTTCTCGTACGAAACACATCCTGGAATGTACCCTATCTCCCGGCTGTACAGACAGATATTCACGGATATATGACACCGTATAAAAAATGGCTGTTTCGAGGAGCAGTCCATTTCTTCGGTGAACATTATCTGGAAATAGATTCGGACGATACTGACGATTCATTCTTCACCATTGATTTTGGTGTCGAAAGGGAGCTTTTAAGTTTCTTGAGCGTTTATATAGATATAAGGAATATTACGGATTCTGATGGTACCTGGTGGACCAGCCAGTACCGGATACCCGGTATAGGATTGTATGCGGGTCTGAAATCACGATTTTAATAATCAGTCTGTTGTCCATTGTCCGCCGCACATTATTTTACTGCGGTTTACTGACTGCGGACCACTGGCAAAATTACTTTTCTGGAGGGTTTTATGGAGAGTATGACATTATTCGGCATTGTTGCAAAAGGCGGAATACTTATCGTTCCAATATTTATATGTTCCATTATAGTTGTCGCCGTGGCGGTAGAGCGTTATCTGACATATCATAAGGTGAACATCAATATTCCTCAGTTTATGATGAAGATAAGGTATCCGCTTTCGAGGGGCGATATTACCGGCGCTATTAATGAATGCACTATGGTAAAAGGGCCTGTTGCTTCGGTTATCAGGGCCGGACTCGAAAAAGCGAAATTAGGACGTGAACACATAAAAGAGGCCATGGAAACGGCGGGGAATGCCCAGACATATTTTCTTGAAAAAAATCTCAGCATTCTAGCAACTCTGGCAAACATCACACCGCTTATCGGTTTTCTCGGCACGGTAACCGGTATGATCAAGGCATTCATGAAAATTCAGCAGCTTGCCGGTAATGTCAATGCAGATGTTCTCGCCGGAGGTATCTGGGAGGCGATGGTTACGACAGCGGCAGGGCTTTCGGTGGGTATTCCGGCTGTGATACTGTATAATTATTATGTAAACAGGGTGAAATTGTTCGTATTTCAGATGGAGTCCACCGGAGATGAGGTGATGAATATTCTCAGCAGGCCCGACCTGGAAGAGGAAGCTCCGGAGAGAAAACCGGAGGATGTAATTCCGCCGTCTGAGCCTGTGAGGGAGACCGATCCGTATGATGATCCTGAAAAGATGAAACTTGCCGATCAGTCGTTTGACCCTGAGGATTTAAATTTTGATAAGGGAGTGGATTCGTGAATATCAGAGCGCACAGGGAACCCTTGACAACATTCAATACTATTTCGCTGACAGATATTATTTTCCTTCTGCTGGTGTTTTTTCTGCTCAGTTCGACTTTTGTCCTGCAACCGGGAATTAAGATTCAGCTTCCTGCTACTACGACGAGGCCGGATATTTCGAGCGAAAAAAGTATTGTGATAAGCCTTACCAAGGAAGGGGCGGTTTATCTGAACGATAACCTGGTAAACAGAATAGAACTTGGCGCGCAGCTCAGACAAAAGGTTATTGATGTCGGCAATCCGATTATTGTGCTTCGTGCTGACAGATCGGTTCTTCTGGAGGGCCTGATCGATATAATGGATATTGCAAAAACTGCTGGTGCGGACAGGTTTGTTATAGCAACCGCACCTAAAGAATAAGGCAGGTTATTTTCTGAATTTTGAATTATCTGATTTGTTCACAGAAATTTGTAAAACGTTTTCTTTTACAGATAAACGCAGGTGGTTCAATCCTTTTATTTTTTAGCCACGGATGAACACGGATGAACACGGATAATTTTTTAATTAACAACGCTTTTTGGCTTTGCGTACTTTGCGAGAAATAAGATTTATGAATTATTCGGTATTATTTACTCAAATTGCTAAAAGACCGGGTGATCAATTGTGGAACAGATAAAATCTGAATATAGAAAAAGAGCCTATGTATATTCTATTTTTTTTCACGGAGCTCTACTTCTTCTTATGTTGAAAATATCGGTGCTTTTCGAGGTTGAGATTCCTGAGTTTTATGAACTGAATCTCGGCGCTCTTTCACAGCAGCGGGTAGAACAGATTATGGAAGAAGCTGCGCGCCTGCGCGATCAGGGAATGACACCCCAGCAGCGAATAGAAGTTCCGAAAAGAAAAATGATTGAAATTGAAGAGCCGACTATTTCTGTGCCCACAGAGCAGCGAATAGAATCACATGATATCATTACAAATGCGGAACGTCAGACTTTTGAAGTTAAAGCGCCGGAAATAACACTTCCTGCTGATGACAAATCCATATTTACAATGGACAGGAAGGAAAGCTACCAGGGGTCCAAAATCGATGTTGGTGAACAGCCGGGTGCCGGGATTGAAACAGCCCGGTTCGGTTCCGATATGGTTGATATTGTTATTGACGGGGAAATTGAAGACCGAAGCCTCTACACACCAAAACCTGATTACCCCGAAGGACTCAACAAGCAGGCGGTAATTAAAATAAAAATTACCGTTTTGCCTGACGGGTCCGTTTCTCCGGCGGAAATGGTTACTGTCAGAAAAGAAAATACCGTTCTTGAGGAATTGAGTAAAAATAAGCTCAAAACCTGGCGGTTTCGCCCTTTGCCAGAGGGACAAACACAGAAACAGAACGGTACGGTTACATTAGTCTATCAAGTAGAATAATTTATGTAAAACCTTATGCCACTTTTAAAGCGGCTTAACGAAAGTGTTAAATATTGGCAGGGAACTAAGGTCAAAAGGTAAACAATGAATACTCTATACTCAATGCTCAAGTCTGAAATATTACAACTGAAAACTAACAGTGGACCACGGACTATTGTTGTATTTATGCTCACAGCGGTAATACTACTTTTTTCCTGTTCCGACAGCGAGGATAAGAGAAACACTGTACTCGATGAATACGGTGAACCCGATACGATTATTGAAAGTGAATTTGCAGGGCTGAAATCAGAGCTTTATGTGTATGCACGGAGAGATGTTAACAGGGCATACGAATTTCGCAAGACAGCAGGCGGCTGCGGTGGCAGCGGCCAGTGGTATGTATATCGCGCATACTATGCAGACAACCTATACTACAGTGGAATAGTACTCTACACTGCTCCGGCACTGAGCCATTCGCAGGTCATATCTGCTCCCCCGGGGGAGAAAATACCTATTACAGCAGAAGTAATCGATAATGAAAGTTTGCTGACAGAAATAAAACTGTACTATCGAACTCTCGGCCAGGAAGAGTTCACTGTAGTGGAAATGCCGATTTATGAAGGAAGCTGCAATTCAGAAATACCGTCAGCTGCGGTTACTACAGAGGGAATAGAATATTATATTGAACAGTCATATTATATTGAAATATATGATAAAACTCACATTTCGAAAATCCCGGAAAAGAAATATTATACTATTGACGTTACGGAAGCTGCGGAAAAGATAGTTAAAGGCCCTATGGAAACTACCGGGAAAATCTTATTACCATCTTCATTGCTTGAAACGGGTAAAATATTCAATAATACGTCTCCTGTCAGTCCATGAATAAATTCAAACTCAAAAGCGATTTTAATCCCCGGGGCGACCAGGGAAAGGCTATCGAAGAGCTTACCGAAGGCATTCTGTCAGAAAAAAAACACCAGACTCTACTGGGCGTGACCGGTTCGGGAAAGACATTTACAATGGCAAATGTCATAGCCCGTGTGAACCGTCCTACAATTATCATTTCACATAACAAGACTCTTGTGGCGCAGCTATATGGCGAGTTCAGGGCGTTGTTTCCGGATAATGCAGTCGAGTTTTTCATCTCGTACTACGATTACTACCAGCCTGAAGCTTATATGCCCGCAACCGACACGTATATAGAAAAAGATGCGGATGTCAACGAAGAAATCGACCGTCTCAGGCTCAAGGCGACAAGCTCACTTCTTGAGCGGCGGGATGTTATTATCGTTGCCAGCGTGTCCTGCATTTACGGTCTCGGTTCACCGGGCGAATACGAGAAGATGCATGTTGTTCTCGAAGTTGGCGACCGAATTGACCGTGACGAGGTTGTCAGGAAACTTATAAATATACATTACATTCGAAATGATTTCAGCCTTGAGCGCGCAAGTCTCAGGGTGAGAGGGGATGTCCTTGAAATTATGCCCGCCTATGACGACCGTGTGATACGTGTTGAGTTTTTCGGCGACTATGTGGAGGGTATATCAGAAGTAAACAAAGTTACCGGAAATGTGGTTGATGTTCTGACCAGAGTGGCTGTCTATCCGGCAAAGCATTTTGTTACACCGCAGCCGATGATTGAAAAAGCTATCGATGAAATTTTTCAGGAACTCGATGAACGAGTCGCTGAACTTGAGAGCCAGAAAAAGCTCGTCGAGGCCCAGCGTCTCAGCCAGCGAACTCGGTATGATATGGAAATGCTCAGGGAAGTGGGTTATTGTTCGGGAATCGAGAATTATTCGCGTTATCTCACCGGAAGAAAACCGGGAGAAAAACCATGGGTTCTGCTTGATTATTTTCCCGATGATTTTTTAATGTTCGCAGACGAGTCGCATGTCATGATTCCCCAGGTCAGGGGCATGTATAACGGCGACCGTTCGCGTAAGGAGACGCTTGTAGAATACGGTTTCAGGCTTCCTTCGGCGCTGGATAACCGCCCGCTTAATTTCGAGGAATTCGAGAGAACGGTCAACCATATAGTTTTTGTTTCCGCCACGCCTGCTGATTATGAAATTGAAAAATCCAGCGGTGTTGTTGTCGAGCAGATCATAC
>JABHYP010000015.1 GCA_018656855.1 Candidatus Latescibacterota bacterium
CTGACAACCGAGCCTCCACCTCGCTCACGCATATGCGGAACGACGAGACGAATCATGCGGATTGTCTGGAACACTATGTTATCAAAGGTTTTGACCCAGTCCTCATCAGTGGCCTCAAACAAACTGTTGCCGAAACGTTTTCCCACGTTATTAATTAGAATATCTATTCCGTCGAAAACTTTCACAGTATCATTAACAACCTTTTCCGCTTCTTCAGGAACACACACATTTGCCCGCTGCGCCAAAGCCTGCACTCCTTTCGACCGCAGTTCCTCCTCAACCTTTTTTATCACATTCTCATCATCGAGAGAACAGGTGCTTATATTACATCCTTCTTCAGCAAATAGCCGCGCGGTACGCAACCCCAGGCCGTTTGTTCCCCCTGTGATAAGTACAACCATGTCCTTCAATTTCAGGTCCATGATTTTTCCTCCTCTATTTTTTCCTGTAACATTTTTATATTAAAAAGAAGATAATCCTTAGGAATTAAGGATGAAAATACGCTTTTCAAATGATATTTGCAACTACTTACTTGAGTTTAACAGTGCTTCATTTATTATTCAGCGGCCGCTTAAATCGTCTCCCCAGTTATTGGTATCGCGCTCACCCTTCCCTTTAGAATTACAGGAACATACGATGAGAACAATATCATCGGTGCCGTTGTTGTAGAGTCCATGGGAATCGTGTAATGTGCAGGGAATAGCATCTCCTGCTTTCACATCCCATGTTACATCGTTGACTGTCATCCTTCCTGATCCCGAAACGAGATAATATACTTCCTCGATGACGTTATGCTGATGATACCCTATGGAGGTTCCTGGAGGCAGTATGCAGTGGTCGATGAACTCCCATTTTGTTTTAAAAGAATCCGAGTTCCAAAGTCGTTTAAAAAGAATTGTTCCTTTGCCATCATGTGCATTGGAAGCAGGTTTGAGGAGCCGCCTGTCAAGATTTGTCCAGAGAAACGGTGCTGGTGATTCAACCTTGGTGTTTGCCAGATCGTCATTGAAGTCAACTGCATCGCCCTTCCCTTTTTCCTCCGATACAGCAAAATACACCCATTGAATCGTTTTATCGGTGTGATTGTAAATACCGTGCGAGGAACCCTTCTGGCAAACCACCATCGAGCCCGGAGGAAGTTCGGCTGTGCGGCCGTTTATGGTGAACTGCGCATTGCCGTCGGTTATGATGAATATCTCCTCCATATAACGGTGAATATGCTCGCCGATACTGCATTCAGGAGGAATCTCAGCAGCGGAAACTCCCAGGAAGTTTGTTTTGAAAATATCCGAACCGAGAAGCGACATCAGTTTAATAGTTCCTGCGCCCTTATGACAGTCAGATATTTCCCTGTATTTAGAGGGATCGGTACTCCCGAAAACAGGGGTTCCTTGCTGCTCGGCAAATCCTTCAACTGCTGTCAGATTTAAAATAATTACCAGGAATAATGTCAATGCCAGTGATGATTTACACATGAAGAACCTCCCTTTATGTTTTGTGGAAAAAATATTGATTTTTTCATTCTCCTGCTCTTCCTTATTTAAATAAGTTTAAGGTTTCAGGTTTTGTATAATAATTCACCAAGTGGTTCTTTTCATAAATAAAGTGACATATTAAGTTTATATCAGGCACATTCATTGCGAGGCATAGCCGAAGCAATCTTCTCTATTAGATTGTTTCGTTCACTCGTTTCACTCGCAATGACATGTAATAATTGCATTACAGTATTTATGAAACTGTGTACTTACGTAGAAAAACTTTGAACCAGGATTTCATTGATTAAAGTATTTCCAGGATTGAAATTCGGAATATTATTTCAAGATTCCTTACCGAATTCCCGCGAAGCGGCACTAAAAATCCGGGCAATTTAATGAAAGTTGAATAAATAATCCATCAAATGAAAGTCTTTTTAATATACTGATTGCACAGTAAGAAATGTAGAGAAATTACCAAACTTTTTTATTTCATCGGAGAACGATTATATATATATTTACCTCTTAATTTTTTGCTTCCCCACAAAATGTCATGACCGGTTTCTTAATCGGTTAATATATTCTCGGGCAATTTTTCTATATGAGGTATTTACATGAGAAATCCATCCGATTCAAAAGTAAAAACTTTTAAAAATAAACAAGCAGGATTTTCAAGAATCACTTATTTAATCCCTTTTCTTCTTGCACTTCTTATCTCAACATCGGTCTATTCACAGGAAGAAAAATCCATAAACGCTGTTACCTCTACTTCTCCTATTAAACTTGATGGTCTTCTCAGGGAAACTGCCTGGGAAAATGCGGAAGTAATAAGCGGCTTTACACAACGTGAACTGCATGAAGGAGAGGCTCCAACCGAAAAAACCGAAGTGAAGATTCTCTACGATGAAAACAACCTCTATTTCGGAATTATATGCTATGATAGCGAGCCGGATAAAATCGTGCACAATGAACTTATGTGGGATGGTGAGCTGTTGGATGATGACCATTTTACCGTTGTACTCGATACTTTCAATGATAAGAGAACCGGTTACGTATTATGTATAAATCCCAACGGCGCCCGTGTCGATGGCCTTATAAAAAATATTGAAGAAATCAACATCGACTGGACCGGTATTCCCCATATCAAAATCACGGGAACGAATAACTCCAAAATATTCTTCCAACAAGTTCAAATTATGATATTTATAAAATTGAAACAAGGTTTTTTCCTTCGAAAGAGTCGATTATTTTGGGATGCATGAAATGGA
>JABHYP010000254.1 GCA_018656855.1 Candidatus Latescibacterota bacterium
CTGCATCCAAACGTTCCGCTGGTGGTGCTGATTGATATGAGAAGCGCTTCCGCATCCGAGATTGTTGCAGGTGCAATACAGGATCACGACCGTGGGGTATTGATCGGGGATACGACATGGGGTAAAGGATCGGTTCAGACCGTTTACAATGACCTGCCCAACAGCGCCGGCATTAAGCTGACCACCGCTTTATACTATACTCCCTCCGGCCGCTGTATTCACAATGAACGTAATTTTGACGAAGATTATATCCTTTCAAGGCTGGAAAATGTAAAACTAAAAGAAGAACGGGAAGATACGGCGGTAGATGAAGACTCCCTTGAGGTACGAAATGAATTCCATACATTAATAATGGAACGTGTGGTTTACGAAGGCGGTGGAATAACCCCGGACATCATTGTCAGGGAAAAATTAATGGGAAGTATTGTCAGGCAACTTTCCATCAAGAGCGTGTTCATGAATTTTGCCGTGGAATATGTGAATAGACATCCCGATCTCAAAGAAAATTTCACCATAACCGATCAAATAATGAAAGAATTAAAAGAATATTCAAGCGATGATAAAGTTTTCGAATATACTTATCCCGGGAAAGACGATCTCGAAAAATTCAGAAAAACAGTTGAACGAGAAAAAATTAATGACGATATCATCGAAATGATTGACGAAATGCAAAAGAAACTAACCGCCAGGCGCGATTTAGATTTCGATTCACACAGTGAAGAGATAAAACAGATATTAAGACGTGAAATTGTAGCTTCTGCTTTCGGCCCCGCTGCAAGGACGATTGCTGCGAAAGAGTGGGATATGCAGCTGAAAAAGACTATCGAAGTTCTGAACAACCCGGAAAAATACAACTCGATTCTTACTCGCGGCGCCAAAACAGGGATTGTTGAAGAGTAAAAAGTATTTATTATGACAATTTTATCAATAGTTATGCTGTTCCTCACGGGCGCTTGCGCAGGTATCGCCGCAGGCTATCTTGGTATAGGCGGCGGAGCTGTGCTGACACCCTTGTGTCTTATAATATATCCTTCGCTGGGCATACCAGATGAAAATCTGGTAAAAATCATTTTCGGAACAAACATGTTTCTCGTGATGGCGTTTTCTCTTTCGGCTGTATTAAAACATCACGGTAACAAAAAGATAGACTGGCGTACAGTGCTGATTATGGCTCCATTGGCCATGACAGGGTCATTCTTCGGCGCATGGACGGCATCCATTACCGATCCATCCGATCTGAAAAATGCCTTCGGCGCTCTTCTGGTGTTTTCCTCGATACTCATCATAACGAGAGGTTCTAAAAAATATAACAGCAGTGATAAACACAAAAAAGCGCTTCTACCCATGAAAATGCTTCCACTGCTCGGATTTATTACGGGCTTTACAGGAAGCTTTCTGGGTATCGGCGGAGGATCGCTCATGATCCCGTCACTGATGCTTGTGTTCGCTTTCCCTGTCAACAGGGTTGCGGCTACATCCAGTTCGATTATAGTGTTTATCGGATTAACGGGAATGTTATCCTATATGTGGCATGGCCGTGGAATAACGTCTTTATCGGGCTGGTCTACAGGGTATGTGTGGTGGTCCGCAGCATTGCCGCTGATGCTTGGCGGTATTCCGATGGCCCGTGTTGGCGCCTGGCTGAATGCAAAAACGCATGACAGGATACTCGAAAAAATCTTTGGCGGCGTACTTCTTTTAATAGCTCTGAAAATCCTCTTTTTCTAACCCGGATTATTCAAAATTATTTATGATATTTCCGCTTTGCGTTATAATTCAAAAGTGGAGGATAAAATTATTATTAATAGCGTTCCAATGCTAAGCGCATAGAAACGAAATTAATCTTTAATCGAAAATTACGTAATAACTTGTTATTAATACTGCCGTCATAGATAGGATTGGTCAAACCTGTTTTACGTATTGACATATTTACATTTTGAATTGAATAATCATAGATTTGTAATGTTACGTCTTTTATGCTATTATACTTTACAGTACCACCTACACCATGACCCCGTCTTGTGTACGATTTTGATGTTTTCAATCGCTGACTTTTAAGTTCTTCTAATCCATTATCAGTGATTGCCGCAAAATTATTTCCGCCAGTATCGAGCATGAAAGTTAATCCTTCGACCTCATTTACTTCAACTGGTATAAATATCAAATTGTTAACAAGACAAAAATTACCGTCGAACGAACTATGCACTTTTTTTCGCGGGACACTTAAATTGAATTTTCTTTTTTTGTAGTCGAAAGTAACATCAAACTGTTTCAGTAAAGGGGTACCAATCACCACATCAATTTTTACAAGGGGAATAAGGCCAAACCATTTAAACGTCATTTTTTTCGAATCGATGATTGTTACCGGAATATTCCTGATGACAATATTTCCAAGTCTCAAGGAATCGATAACTCCGTAATCAAAAGCGAACATTCCACCTACACCTTTGCCTTTACCACCTGTTGCAATGGTTTGTATGCCCAGTTTATCTGCCATTTTTGAAGATATGATATTTATATTTGCTCCGGTGTCGATTAAAATATTCATTGTTTCGGAACTGTTAAAACTACCTTTCACGAAAGGAATACCCCATTTCAGTTTTAAATTTAAAGCAGTGTTTCGTTTGGGGTATTCAATCTGATAAGGTTCACCTTTAAAACTTTCTAAAAAAGTTATGAAACCCTCATCATTTTCGTCACCGGCCAGTTTATTAAAGGAACGGCGATAATTGGCAGCTTTCTTGAAATTGTTAAGATTATAGTATGTGTGAGCTATATTTTTATAAAGCTCTTTTTTCAACGAATCACCAATGGAAGGATTTATAAGGCGACAGCATGTTTCAAACTCTTTACATGCTTCGCTAAGTCGGTTCTGACGGTGCAGTAATATTCCTTTATAGAGGTGTGCCTCAAAAACATTGTCTTTCCCTATATTTAATAATTCCAGTAAATTCTGAGCGACATTATGTTGTCCATCATTTAATGCTTTCCTTATTGCTCTTACTGAAATTTCTTCTTGTGAAATTTCTTTAATTGATATAAGAGGATGTTTTTGTCCTGTTATCTTAAGTTTTCCGACTGAACAGCCAGTAACCAATAAAATGATACTGACAAATATTTGAACTTTATAAAAATATTTCTTATTAATATCAATTTGAGTATGCATATTATTTTTTCTTTAACTTGTCAATATCCTAAATAATAATTAACTACCCCCAACCCTTGGGTAAAGGTAGTTAATTTCACCTCAGTATTAGCATTTATGGTTTGAATACTGATAACGCTGTCCAGCGAGTAATATCTGCACCGCCCTCAAGCTCGGTATTGTTTACACTTACTCTTCCGACACGGTATTCTGTACCATCCTCGCTGTGATAACTGTACCCGTTCTGATGTATGATATAGTGAACGTCGTCCACCTTACCGAGATATAAAACCACATGCCAGTCGAATCCGCAGACTGTTATACCAGGTTCGCATGAATCCAGATACCGATATTTTACATCTTTCGGTTCGTCTGGTGGGAACGTTATCACATGGTCGGTATGATATAACACGAATGTTGTCCAGCGCGGCATAAAAATTCCGCATGTTTTGAACACAGCCCTGATGGTACCGACACAGTCCCGCTCATGGTCGGTTCCTCCCCAGCCGTAGGGACGATTCAAAAGTTTAAATATTGTTGAGATAACATTCCGTTGTGTATATGGCTGGAATCCGACACTTACATCGGCATCCGGTTTGATCCAACCGCCAATCGCTTTCAGTGAACCGTCAGGATTCCGAAATGGTACGAGGATATTGTAACCGATTTTACTTTTTTTCTTTAATTTGAGTCTGGCGCCCATGTAGATATCCGTTAGCCATGTATTACAATCTCTATCTGCATATACCGGAATTTTATGAGCTGTCGCAACAATAAAATCATCTGATTCTGCAAGAAATATTAGGTCTTTTACCGGGCTTTCAGCAATATTTTCAGCCGGAACCCATCCAGTTGAGTACTCCGATTTAACATACAGCCAATCACCGTTTTTCGTCGTGTGGAGAATTGCAACAGGCATACCTGTTTCAAGTACTGCATTCTGAAACATATCGAGCCAATTATATTGAGATCGGTATACTTTTTCGTGAGTAGGAACAACTCTGTTAAGCGTGTGTTTAACTGTTATACCATAGCGTGGCAACACGGTTTCCGGAATTGAACTCTCATCAAAATCGGCAATAATTTCCTGTTTTCTCGAATCCGGATACGGCATATTACGCCTGTCCCAGAAATCCCCGTTCATCAGATAATCCCGTGTCTGCCTGAACTTTTCATGCAGACTTTTTCCGGGAACACTCTTCAACCTTAATGGATCCTCAAGATGGAATTGAATGCCAACAAAATTACCCTGCGCTAATATATTATCTATTCTAATAGTTTTGTCGTGAATATCTTTTCTCTCAAGTGAGCGAGATTGGTTATTTTTATTGAATTCCTGTATCTCTTTGCTTGACATGATTATCCGGTCAGGGTTTTCGAGACGATTTATCCAAAACTCAGGATGCTGCATTGTTTCTGTTGCAGGCGGGATGATATCCGGCGCAGCGAGCAGTTTGGTATTTTCCTGAGAATATACTGGATATACAACAACAAGCGAGAAGAGAATACAAATTAGAATTACAGATAAAGCAGGCTTCATTTTCAATCCTTTTGTATAATATTTAGGTCTAATATAATGTGATAAGAAAACATTATTACGTTAAAATACCAAAGAAATTGCAGATTAAGGAAATGTTTGCAAAAGTTTCAGGCCAGTATTCATCTGCTTTTCCCGGTCACTGCTGCCGACAATTACAAAATAACAATTCTCTTTAATATAGCAAAAAATAAATTTGACAATAATATTTTAAAATGACCGGTGCATTCTAAATCAATATTGAATATATCGGCCTCATAAACTCAGGATGAACAATTTATATTTTTTATTTCATGCAAAACTATAACTTTAATACCCAGTTTTGTAAACGGGGATGAAAAGTTATTCCCCGATGAACTGTAATACAAGTCTGCGTGTGCGGGAACGAACGTCGAAATCAATAAATATTAC
>JABHYP010000255.1 GCA_018656855.1 Candidatus Latescibacterota bacterium
ATATACTTCTCAGAACTCGTCAAATTACGAAGGACAGAGGTAACCCATCAGCAGTTGATTTGAACCGCTATAAAGCTATCCTGGAAAAGGCGCTAATTCGTCAACCGGATCTGCCTTCATAAATACTGAATTTTTTTTTAACGCCGTCAAAAACAATACCAACTGTCTTTTGCCAACATAGATCTCTCTAATCATATTGAATTTGATAAATGAAGCTGAATCTCCGCATTTGCCAAAAAAAGACTTCATTATCTCAACTATGCCCATAAATGATTATTACCAGGGATGAGAAAATGGTATACATTCAAGTTCGATGCGGCAGGTGGGGCCGTAGCCAATCCAGATTTGTTTTTTAATGCAGTCGAAATATATCGAGCCCAGAGTCTTTGAATAATTGCCCTTTTCCGACCCATGAGTGCAGAAGCAATTTGGATGGTTTTTATGGGAGGACAATACTTCTTTTACTCCTTTCAAGTCGGATAAGGATTGATAATTCCCTTCCGCCTCCAATGTCCGTATGTTGAGTTTTTTTACGTAACCGGCATCTGCTTCATATTTCTTCATTTCAGGGAATATGTAGTTGTTGCAGTGGTAATAGTTGTGAGCAATCTCGCGGCTTTGAACCCGAGTTGCGGAAGCCTCGACACCGACAGTCCTGTCAAATTGTTTAAAAATGTAATGTTGCCCCTGGCATCGCCTGGCGGTTTTAACGATATCCAAGGCTTCGTCAATCGTTTTGCATTCTACTAGACGGCGTGAAAAAACTCTTTTCGGCTCACCCGGTTGATTATCGTTCGATAGTACAAGATTGCACGACATGATAAACCCATGTGAGTTCAAACTGGCGGAAATTCCCACCAGACTGCCATAGTAACAAAAGGACAGAATTTCGGTGCCGGATGGATAGGTAGCTCTCAGCAGAAAAATGTCATCCCCTTCAAGTCCGTCTTCACTATGAGCCAGGATGTCGGTATTATCCTTCTTGATGATGAACGAGCTGCAATCGAACTGAATATTTCTTTCCCGATCCAATTCGACAATATTCAGTCTGACGATACTTTCGAAATCTGTTCCGGAACCATCAGCCATACCTCTGAGTTCGTCCACGATAAATGGATAGGGTTCAATATACTTCAGAAAGTCGTTATATTCGTTATCAATAACCGACTGGTTCTCATCGTAAGATTTCGAATGTAGGATCTGCTGGATCTGAAGCCTGGTTTTTCTGCCGATCGTGTGGCCTATTTCGTAATAACTGCCTTCTGCATTGATTACCTTAATTTTATCTGATTTCGCTGGGTTTAGATTAGCCATTAAATTTACCGTATCAATAATGTCAACCAAATTGCCGATGGAGATGTTACGAATCCTTGCTTTATTCAGAATTTTTAAAGCCTGCAACAATAGAAGATGAATTTCGTCGTGATGAAACCTCCTTGGAATCAAACAACCTGCAGTCTGAGAATCAAGGTGATCCAGTTCACCTTCTCAAACCGTATGCATTCAAATTCCATATGGCAGAATTTTAACTCCTAGTGACGTGTGTGATCCGAAAAAGGCTCTGCAAAATGGTTTCCTGCCGCGCCCGTTGTCATTCATTGTCCTTTTTTCATGTGAATAATCCGCCCCCGATATCCACTTGCGTTTCTCCGTGGAGAGGAGACTTTTTTTTAATTCAATCCCTGTTAAGGAACAGGCTTTCCCGGCAGGATAGGTTCAACGTACCCAAAATTGGACGATTCGGTAAGAACAATAAGATCTGCCCCGCCTTTAACTTCTGTCAGGGTAAACTGTTTCATGCGCTCGATATTTTTTTAAGTTGTAATAAGGCAGAATTAAATAGAACAAAGCGCACTCGATAATTTTGTTGAACCCTGATGAAAATTTCTCAGGAACTCATACGACAGCTAGAATCCTTGAAAAACGGGTGTAAAGTCATTATCGAGCGGATATATGGGCCGATCTAAATTATTCCACAAGGGTTCTCGAATATCACAGCTGGTCGGCCCCGGTGTATCCAATGAAATCAAAGCCGGAGCGTACATGAAAGCCTGTTGGAAGTTCATAGGGTTTTTCACTACGACAAATTTGCAGTCTCTTGGTTGGACACCTGCGGCCAAGAACTGCTCGTCGGCATGTTCATAGGTCGGAAGTGAGGGGATTACTACCTGTACTGGGCCCACTTGAAGCAGAGCGGTCGAGCCCATTCGGCCCTCGTACCCTCCGGCTGAACCTGCGCAATATATAAATCGGCAATCATCCAAAAGTCCGCGAACCTCTGCCTCAACCTCCAAAGGGTTGCCATATGCGGAACTGTGTTTGTTGCCAATGTGAGCCTGGAACTTATTCCCAATACCGGCCTGTTTCGCTTGTTCCACTGTTTCCGGATCGACAATCATTATGGCCGAAATGCTGTCTTTGGCATATTCAAGCAGCGCCTTGAGAACAATAGCGCTGTCACCGCTTGCGCCACCTCCGACATTGTCCGATGCCTCAGAAAGAATTATCGGTCCCCCATCTATCCCGAGTCCGTTGGCAATAGCCTTTTCCGGGGTAAGTGTCGACACATCAAATTCGTGTCTCCGGTCCCACACAGCCTCTGCCAATTCCAGTGCGACGCGATCTGCTGTCACGGGATCGTTGTCCGTGATAACCACTGTCGCGTAACTGACACCAGGAAAGTCAAAGCCGTGCTGCACCGGAAAGTAACTTGCCGCCA
>JABHYP010000256.1 GCA_018656855.1 Candidatus Latescibacterota bacterium
CCAGCCGTATGCTCCATCGCCCGTGCCCATTAACCACCCTCATATCGATTATCTTTAATTGCGAGGGCTGCGAATTTGTGTTCACCCGGCCGGTTACCGCTTCGACATCATTACCGGTGACAAAACCGCTCATGCCGATCAAAGCTGTTGCGGCGGCGGATTTCCTGAAAAAAGACCTTCGGGGTATCGCAATTTTCTTCCTGGGCATTGTTATTCTCCTTTATCATTATTCGGCTGAAGAATATGCACTTCGCGCTGGGGGAAAGGAATCTCTATGTTTTCCTTTTCGAAGCTCTGTTTGATTTCCATGTTAATTTCATCTTTTATATCAAATTTGTCTTTATAGTTGCGAATCCAGAAGCGTATAAAGAGGTCCAGAGATGAGTCTCCAAATTCAGTGAACCAGATTCCCCATGGCGGATTGTCGAGAACGTTCGGATGGGCTTTAAGTATCTCATTAAGTATCTGTTTCACTTTTTCCATGTCCGAGCCGTAAGCAACTCCGAGTTTAAGGGCGACTTTGAGTTTCATATCCGGGTAAGTATGATTTGCGATCCGCTGGTTGGAAATTTCAGCATTTGGAAGAATATAAATTGTATGGTCAAAAGAAAGAATTTTTGTCGAGCGCAAACCGATATCAACAACATCCCCGAGCGTTCCATCAGCAAGCTCAATCCTGTCGCCTACAAGAAACGGCCGGTCGAAAAGAATATTAACACCGGAAATAATGTTGGCGAAAGTATCTTTCGCAGCAAGAGCCACCGCAAGCGAACCGATTCCCGCTGCCGCCCACAGCTTTGAGAATGGCAGATTGAAATGTTCCGCTATAATCATAGCAGAGATAACAATTAACGCTACCTTGACAAGTTTACGGAGGCTGAACACAATCTTTTCGTCGAGCGTGGTGGTAGTTTTGGCTGCAACATCTTTTTCAAACCATTCCATTGTGGCGAAAACCATTTTCCAGACAAGAGAAATGATAGACAGCGTGAAAAACAGAAAACATAGATTACTGATAATGTTCTGGATAACTCCGGTATTAACCCATGATATTACTCCTAAATTTTTGATAATGGCTTCCCCGTAAAGATTCCACGATAATTGCAATCCCGCGGCAATAAATGTTAACTGAGCAGGTTTACCGGTAGCCTCGAATATGCGGCGGTCGAGAGTGGTTGCGGTTTTTTTTGCAATACGGATAAGAACATTTTTCCAAAACCACCGTAACACAAACGACAGCAGTATAATTATTGAAATTTGAATAATAAAACTTAGCACAGCGGGAAGTTTGGATAATTCTTTTATGTATATATCCATGAAATCAATCTCCTTTGTTTATTTCATTTATTGAATTAAACACAGAATCCGCAACCATCTCAGCTTCGATGTCCGATAATGCCGGATACAGGGGGATGGAGAGCGAGGTTTGCCATGCCTCCTCAGCTCTCGGACAGGCGGCGGATATTCCCGGATAGCGTGACAACGGCAAATATACAGGGCGTTCCGCACTCACATTTCTTTCCCTGATGAGGTTTCGCAGTTTTTCAACATGCTCGGTTCTCACCACGTAGCGATAGAATATGTGTTTTTCAGAACGTTTTTCAACCGGAAGTATTAAATCAGTGGAATCCATAGCTTTTGAGTACCTTTTTGCAAGCTCACGGCGCCGCTCAATCATGGAATCAAGCTTTTGAAGTTGGGAAATGCCGAGAGCGGCTGCGATGTCGGTCATTTTAAAGTTAAAGTGCATTGCGCTGTCAGGCTTGTCTGCATAATCAGTTAATTCACGGACCCGGCCAATGAGGGATTTGTCATCGGACACTACCATGCCGCCCTCACCCGCAGCAATCACTTTTGTTGCATAAAAGGAAAATACTGCGGCACGGGAGCCTAAATTACCGGTTTTGACACCATTCAATTCCGAACCGAGCGAAAGGGCGCAATCCTCGACGACCGGAATTCCGAGTGCAATAATGTCCCTGATATCGTTCGCTGAGCCGAACAAGTGAGGGAAAATTATAACTTTCACTTTCGGCGTAAGCGCCTTACTGATCGTGTCTGCATCAATATGAAACGGATCGTCTCCAGAATCAGCGACAATGGGATTCGCACCTGTCATCCTGACTGCATATAAGAGCGAGGAACACACGTACGCAGGTATGACAACATCATCATCCTTGCCGACGCCGAGAGCGGAGAGAACAGCATACAATGCCGATGTCCCGCTCGATGTCGCTGCGGCATAGGTACGGTTGATACAGGCGGAGAGTGCAGATTCGAAATGATGGACTTTCCTGTTTCCGGCAAGCATTCCGCTTTCAAGAACTTCAACAACCGCCCGTATATCCCGTGAGTCAATTAATGGTTTGGAATGGGGAATCATAAGTTTCGTTTCATTGGTTTTGTCCGTTGTAATATTTCATAATAGAGTATTGTCCATTAAAAATTCATTATTAATCCGTCATCCTTTTCTTTATAAACCACAAAGCTGCATAAGAAATTATCCTATTACTTCATCAAAAAAACAATTCAATAGAAAATATTGTTTTTAAAGCGTATAAAGTCAAGAATTCTTTTAAAAGTAATAATATATAATCTATTGTAAGTTCAAAGGTTGGAATTGAAAATTTAGAGAGGTTGTCAGGCCAGCACGTCGAAGAAAACATTCACATCATCGATTTGTACAATACCTTGAGCGAGGTCATAAAGGGGAGCTGCTTTTCCTGATATAATGTTTGATTTTTTGAGTCCGCCGGGCAGATCTTCCTCGCCGATTCTGCTTGGCGGGGGATCAATGTGTTGTTCTAACAGCAACAAACTTTTAAACGGCATGGGAGAGTAATGAGAGATTACGCTCCTCATCACCAGCACCTCTGTCTTGCCTACACCGGAAGGCAAGGTAGGCGGAGTTTGTTCAAGAATAAAAGCTTTTTTGTGCATCAGGGCGGAGTTTCGACCGATGATGTTTGTTGCTATGTCAAAAGGCATAATAAATCCATTTTTTTGTGTTCCTGGCTTCTTGTTTTAATATCGGCAGTTTCGGATTAAACATGAAGAGCGCCCCGGATAAAGACGGGACGCTCTAAAAATATTCTTTTTGCTGCTGATAATTTCAGTGAAAGTACCTTTAAAATCCCTGCTTTTGGAAGAACGGCTTTATCGCCTCATCGTATTCGCGGCCGCCTATCTGGTAAAATCCGAGCCAGAACCACGGTACCCATCCGCGTCGTACCATCTCGTCGATAAACTGCGCTGTAAAAATCCACATGAGCATGTTGTTCATAATACTTCCCATAACCGCCACTTTCTCATCGAATCCCTTGATTTCAAAAAATCCCTCGCCTTCGGGGCTTAGGTTATCGATGAAGCAGTCGGAGTACCTGCGGAGTTTGAGTGAACTGCCCGGTGCGATGGAAACCACGTACATCCCCATATCTTTGGCTTTTTTCGCTTCATCCACAATTTTCTGTGAATCGGGCGTAATCGTAGCGAGAAGATGAACATCGCCTTTTTTCATTTTATCGCGGAAAGCATTTGTCATCATAGGACCCATCGCGACACCGTTAGATTCGCTCTGGACGCCGCCATGATCGCTTGTTACATGGTAATTGCCGCCGTTGCCGATCATCTTCGCCACAGTCGGAGCGTTGTCAAACATATAGCCTTTTTGGAGACGGAAGGCTTCGTGGATTCGATCGAGTATGGTGTCGATATATATAGCCGACAGGTCTATTTGTTTTGCCTTTCTGTTCTTGAACTTGTTCGCCACTTCTGCCTGGAACATCCAGTAGAGGCTGCAAAGAGAATTGGCAGCGCTCGGACATAATTTCATCTCGGGAATTTCCGGACAGTCCACGATACCCTGCGTGTAGGGAATGTAGCTCTTAAGGATGACACTCGACACATCACCGAGAAGCCAGTCGTTCACATTCGGGCTCACGAAGCCGCGAGGCGCCCATTCATTGTCGACATAGTTCACCGGGACACCGACCACATAGACTCCCCTCTCACGCGCGGCATGGACTTCCTCGTTGACATAGTTAGTCATCAGTACATCGCCGCTTTTCATCTTGTCGTAATCACTACCGCCGAAACTTGTGCTACTGCGAAGAATGCCCGGGTTACCCCCGTTTTTCTCGTTGAACTCGGTGAATGTCATGTGCCCTGCCTGTGCCTGCATCCAGACATTCCCGCCTTTTTTGAGAGTTTCGGCCATACGGCCGGATACGTCACCGATCAGGTTCATTTCGTTGCGCCGGATGAGACTCAATATTTCCGTGACACGGACATAATACTGCTCGCCGAAATCCATCGTGTGGCCCCAGTTGTAGCGTGTGCCAGCACGGTCGGCCGCATCTACGTAACGTATACCCGAACCCATACCGGCAGCGACAGCCGCACCGGTTTTCAGTACGTTTCTCCTTGAAATTCCGGACATGTTATTCCCCTTTTTGTTTTGGTTTGTGAATTTATGAGGTGTATTACCAGCTTTTTCATAATCATCATAAAGAATATTGATTTTGCCTTAAATAATCAAGAGCTTTATATATTATGGTGTAAATACCCATGCCGGTTTTTAGCGGCACCAGGAATGATGGAAATGAAAAGCAAGGACAAAGAGACGGAGGTAGAAGAGAAAAGTGAGGGTTTACTTGTTCAACTTAGGGGATTTATATAGTGTGTTTGTATTCATTTAGGATTATGACTAGTTTAAAGTGATATATTATACTCTTATTGTAGTTATGATAATGATATATAAAACGTTCGCATATTTCCGAGGCCAAAATATTTTTACACCATTATTTTTTATCTCAGCGGTCTCTGCGAACTCTGTGGAATTATTTATGAATAGATTGGATTAGATATTACCAAAATATTTATATGGATTTATTTATATACCATAATTCATTCAATAATCTTTTCAAAACCTTTTTCAATTCCCCGAACTCCCCTGTTAATAAAACCAATCCATAAATAATCAAATATATACGAAAAAACAATAAACATCTTGACTAAATCGATATATTCATTATAATATAATAGATAATATTCTTATAGATAATATATTTAATATTATAATACTATATGTTATTATTAAGAAAAGCGGGGGCTTTGCCATGCTTTTCTCTGCGTTCTGTCAATCCTCTCATATTCTGTGTTCTTCTCCTGACATCACTTGCCATAACAAAGAATCTAATAACTTCCGTTTGATAGATTATAAGGTTTTTTTTCTGTGTGAATAACGGTTATGTGACCCGGTGTTAAACAGCCCACTCCTTTCGTATTTATTCCTCATTATTTCTCAATCATACAGAGAAAGGAGGTGATACGGATAACGAGAAGTAAGGGGAACCTGAGTACTCTGACTCATAAATACGGTGACGTAATTACCATATGTCGTTGCGAGTGAACAGAGTGAGCGAAGCAATCTAAGAGAGAGGATTGCTTCGG
>JABHYP010000257.1 GCA_018656855.1 Candidatus Latescibacterota bacterium
CATAGATTTCAATTGAGTATCCCGCAACTCTATTCACATGATTTCCAGTTTCTTTAGGATCCCGGAGTTCCGCCATACGTATCATACGCAGGATAACCATTCTCATGAGTTGTGCGCGCTCAAGAGCCCCGGCAGTTATATTAGCGAAAGAGTTTATGTAAGGTATCTCATCGGGATTAAAGGGAATTACCTCTGCTTTCTCATTAGTTTTATTGATTAATTGAAGAACTCCTATGATTTTCCCGCTGCTCGTTTTCATTGGAATGGTTAGGATCGAACGGGTTTTGTAATGAGCACGCTCATCGTACTGTTTGTTGAATGTGTAAGAAAGAGACTTCGGTAGCGAATAGGCGTCCTCAATATTAAGTGCTTCTCCAGTGAACGCAACATGACCGGCTATGGATCGCTCGTTAATTGGGAGGCTAAAAGTAGTATAGAGAAGTTTCTGCCCCAGCTTGAGCCTTTTGGAGAGTGTGTCATTCTGAGAGTAGCTGAATAAAAGAGTATTTTCTTTTTTTATGAATATTGATCCCGCATCACAGTTCACAAATTCTCGTGCGGACTTGAGTATCTTATCCATAATTACATCAAAATCTTTTATATCTGCAATTTCACTGATAAGCATTATAAGGTTATTCAATTTTTTTTGATCATTCTCAATCATATTATTATTCCCATATAAAAATCATATTGGGTATGTTTTATTTACTTAATCTTATTCATGAATGGATAATAGCCCTTTCCAATGTTTCAAACAAGCATATTTTCATTGTAGCATGCATATGCTCGCATAACATCACAAACATAGCCTTGACGGGCTCTATCGAAGCTTCTGAGAGAGTTTACATGCAGGAATGCAATATTGGTGTGATTCTGGTGTCATACATAAGATCACTTTTCGCATAATATCCTGTTATCATTTGTCTTATGCTTGATATCGTGTTATAAGGAGGCAGTGATAATTTTACAATTGTATAGCTGTTGCATATAAACAACACCTAACCAATATTTATTACGGGATGATAACGTGAATATTAGTGATATTAAATGTTACAAAGTGTTATATATATTTTGTTTGGGCTGGATTATATGTAAAGGGAAGCGCACAGACTAGGTGAAAACATGGATTATAGCCTTCATTTCAATGGAAGCATATTTTTATTAATGGTTATAGTTTACAAAAATTAGCAATGCCTCAAGCGGTTGTGACAATGTGATTGTTTTCGTTTTTTAAAACATTTTTATTCGCAATTATATCAATACCAACTAGTTAAGTCGAATATTGGACTAACTATAAAATCCACTTTTTTGTTTATAAATCCCAATTAGCCGTTAAATCATGTTTAAGACTAACTTTGTAATTTTCTACATTAAATGTCTTAATTACCATCTTTTATACTCTTCTATAGGTGTACGTGCATGAAACGATTTACTTATATACTTGGGCTTATGCACAAATCGTTCATATCCGATTAATTTACACTTTCCTCGCTTTTTTGATCTTCTCCCACTGATCCCTGAGCGTAACTGTCCGATTAAATACAAGTTTTTCAGTAGAAGAATCAACCGTATCCACGCAGAAATATCCCAGGCGCTCAAATTGATACCGTGTCCCGGGTTCAGCATCCGCAAGACCCGGTTCCAAACGACATGAGGTCAGAGTCTCCAGTGATTTCGGATTCAGGTACTTCTTGAAATCCTCTTCTCCACCGAGAGGATTTTCAACAGTAAATAGACGGTCGTACAGGCGTACTTCAGCAGAAATTGCATGGGAGGCGGATACCCAGTGTATTGTCGCCTTCACCTTGCGGCCGTCTGGAGCGTGTCCGCCTTTGGTCTTCGGATCGTAGCTGCAGCGGAGCTCGACTATATCGCCGTTTTTGTCTTTGATGACCTCCTCACACTTGAGGAAATAGGCGTAGCGGAGACGTACTTCGCGGCCGGGTGCGAGCCTGAAGAACTTTCGGGGCGGGTCCTCCATGAAATCGTCGCGCTCAATGTACAGAACACGTGAAAAAGGTACTTTCCGGATTCCGGCATCCGGATCATCGGGATTATTTATTGCGTCGAGTTCCTCGACCTGTCCCTCAGGATAATTCTCGATTAC
>JABHYP010000258.1 GCA_018656855.1 Candidatus Latescibacterota bacterium
AAAAGGCATATTCTTTACAAAAACCTCTTTTTTACTTTGAGGGATCGCGGCCTGAAATCATTCATGAGATCGAATCGTTGGGAGGAAAACGCCTTACTATGAAAAACGGTGCACCACAGTTGCAAAGAGTTTATAAAAAAATGTAAAACAATACACCGCGATTTTCTGACAATGTTTTTTCTAATCGAATATGGTTATTATTAAAATCATAATTGTTATATGCGAAAAAAGTGCTATTTATTTTTGGCGATTGTCAATATTTCCCACACATCTTTCCCGCCACGTACTATTACCCAAGACGCAATAGAGAAAAACACAACAGCGAATACGATAAAAATTCCGAGCCATATATATGTTGAAATGAGTGCTGACATATCAATCTCCCTTTTCGAGATAAGGTGTTAAATCTTTTGGCGGGCATAATTTCTGGGTGAGAAGAGAACCGACAACCATGCCGGAAGCACCAAGGCCGAAAGACAGGAATCCTGAAATATTGGCATCCCCGATCCAGGAAATAGTTGGCGGAAGAGTGTCTTTAATGTTCGCCAGCAGCAGAAACGCCAGAGGGGCGACAGCTCCGGTGATTAAGGCAATATATGCGCCTACATTATTAGCTTTCTTCCAGTACAGTCCGAATCCTACGGCTGAAATGGCACCTGCTGTATACATGTTTCCGGTGATAAAAATATATTTAAGGGAAGAGGAAGGGATTTTATAGAATAGGCCGAAAAAAAGAATAAATATCCCGATAACTGCTACCCAAATACGGGTGATTGTCATTAAGGTTTTTTCCGATAACTGCTCTTTCGAAAGCGCCCAGATAACATCACGGGTAATAACCGAAGCCCAAGCCAGAAGATACGATGAATATGTGGACATAGAAGCTGCGAGCATCCCAGCAATAAGGATTCCGATGACACCTGTAGGGAGGACTGTGCCGAGCATACGGGGCATTGCAGCCATGGCATCCGAACCGGTGAGACCGGGAAACATTGCAAAGGCTAATATGCCCCATATCATGGGGATCATGGCTCTTCCGGCAAAGGTGAGGCTTGCAATCATGAATACCTGTTTGCCCGTTTTCGGACTCTCTGCGGAAAGTACACGAGATATACCAGGCTGCCAGAGAGAAGCTGCAGCAAAATTAGTAATTAGCATCCATACAATAAAGACCCAGCCAAGATTGTCATTGGCAAAGGGATTAAAACCGCCCGATCCGAGATTGGACGAAATCTCTTGAGCTACCTGGCTTAAGGACACAGCACGGAAAGAAAAGAAAGTGGCTACCAGCATGCTGATTGAAATCACGGTAAACTGAATGTAATCGGTTACAACAACACTTATCATCCCGCCGCAAATGGTATATAATCCTACAATAAACAGCATAATAACCATGATTATGGCAACGGCGTTATTACCGAATCCCATTGCGTTGCTTAAAAAAACACCATCCAGTTTGAGAAAAACGCCCATATTGAGGACACCACCTGTAAAAAGGATAAGCCCTCCGAGAATGCGTATTGAACGATTATATCTAATATCATAGAATTCAGGAACAGTCATCACCCGTAGCTTCCGAAGCCCTTCAATAATAAAACCAGAGCGGCCGACACTGAAATAAGCAATAAGCATGATAATACCGAGCACGAGTGCGGAAAAGCCATTACGATAACCGCTTTCGCCCATGTACATTATTGTAACGGTACCGAGTTCTGTGGCGATCATTGTTGCGGTGCAGGCACCGATTTTCAGCTTGCGGCCAGCGACGAGATAACCGGTGAGGTCACTGACAAAACGTTTCGCATAAAGACCAACACTGATAGTAAATGCAAGATATACAAAAACAATTACCCAATCGAGTTGTGTAAAATTCACCTGTCCTCCAATTTTGTTTAAGTATAAATGTTATGTCAATTATGCGTATTCAAACCCAGAAAGGCAAGCAAAAAACAGCTGGAAGAGTATAAGAAGTTTTATATAAAGCGGTGCTTATAGAGGGTAGTATCCTAAAAGCTATTTAAGCGCATAACAGTTATTATGTAAACAACCAAGCCTTCTATGCATGCTTTGTATATATTATAGTTAGGTTCAATCCAACAGTATATTGAGTATTTTGGAGATTTCCCGCTTCATATTCTTACGCGACACAATCATGTCGCAGAAACCGTGTTCAAGAAGAAAGTCGCTTTTCTGAAAACCATCAGGCAATTCACATTTCATAGCCTCCTTAATAACTCTGGGGCCGGCAAAACCTATCAGTGCTTTCGGTTCTGCAATGTGAATATCGCCGAGCATGGCAAACGATGCGGTAACTCCACCTGTGGTAGGATTGGTCAGGATGACTATATATGGGAGTCCTGCCTTAGAATACTGCCCAATTGCGGCAGAGGTTTTAGCCATTTGCATAAGTGAAATAGAGCTTTCCTGCATACGAGCGCCACCGGATTGAGGTATAATAATGAGCGGCAGTTTTTTTTCAAGTGCCATATCTATTAACCGGATAATTTTTTCACCAACCACGGAGCCGAGGCTTCCACCGATAAATCTAAAGTCCATTATACCAATTGCGACCATGCGGCCGAAAATCATACCGGTTCCGGTTCTGATAGCAGATTTTGAGTTAGTATTATTTTGTGCGGTTTTAATGCGGTCAGCATATTTTTTAACATCGCGAAATTTGAGAAAATCAATACTGTGAATATTGGCGTTAATGTCAGAGAACGTACCTTCATCGAGTAAAAGACGAATATAGTCATCAGGTATTATCCTGAAATGAAAATCACATGAATTACAAACCCAGAGATTTTCTTTAAGTTTATCATTAAACAATATTGTGCCACAGTCTTCGCATTTTATCCATATACTACCAGGAACTTCCTTACGAACGCCTATATGGAAACGTTTTTTCATATTTTCAAGCCATGACATGGAATTCTCCTGACATTAAGTTAAATGAATTGAAATCAAGCGTTGTTTTTTTCTTCTTTTAATACGGCAAGAGCCAAATCTATTTCTCCTGTTGAGATACCGAGTTTTTTTGCTATAATCCGGGAAGAATATCCTTCCTGCCTCAATTCACTTATCGCATGATACAGGTGATCTGCATCGGTGAATTCATCCTTATTAATGGTGGCAGCTTCAACAAGGTATTCCATATGTTTTGATCGCACAGCAATAATTAACTCAACTTCTGTTTTGGTAAGGTCGGATGCACGGCATATTTCCTCTATCGTTCGGCCTTCACGGTGCATGCGGGTAACGAGAGCTTTAATCTCCTCGGTGATCGGATGACGGCCGTTAGAATCATCTTGAATAGCGCTGTAGGCAGGTGTAATGTTTGATTTGTCAGGTTCTTCAAAGGATATCACCGTGAGTGGTTCTTGTGTTAAAGGAATTTCGGACACAGGCCGCACTGGAATAATATTAATATCATCAGCGATAATTCTACCTTTTTCCTCACTTTCTTCCCTATCCTGGATAAAACGGTCGATTTCCTTTGAGAAAGTTAGCTCTGCCTTGGCAATGCTGCGTTTTCTCAACTTTAAGATAATGAAAGTAATTACTACCGCCAGAAGAATTGTTGTGATAATTATACTATAAATACCTTTACGGATGTTTGTTTTCGTGCGATCTCCAAATTCACTGAGCCGGGAAGAGTTTTCCTTCAATGCAATGTTTGTAGTGTTATGAGGCAGAGGTTTTGTTTCCTGTGCTTGTTCACCCGCTGATGTATCAGGCTGTGCGAGTGTTGAAGGTGTGGATTTTTCTTCGGAAGCGGCTTTTTCCATTTCTATACGCTGCGCCGCAAACTTTTTACGCTCCATTTCTTCTGCTACGCGCTCTTTTTGGATTTGTACAAGCTTCTCACGATACTGTTCGGGGGGGATGGTGGATTCGATGGTTAGTGCATTTTCTCCGGTAGTGCCGGCAACGGCTACAAAACGGCGCCATTCAGTTAGCGCACCCTCAGTATTACCCATTTTCTTAAGTGTGAAGGCAAGATATCCAACAGCATCAGTAAAGTTTGCTGAGTCTCTGAGGGCTACGATAAGGTTATTTTTAGCAACTGAGTACTGGTTTTTCTGGAGACGTATGAGGGCTGCATAGTAATACGCAAGAGGGCAATGTTCATTCATGTTCACAACGGTATTGAATTCAGTAAGCGCTTCGTCATATAGGTTTTGGTGAAACAGTTCAATTCCCTTTGTGAGCGGTTTCCGGGTCTGTTTGCTGATTGTGGATTTTATCGGTTTTTCAGCAGGTGAGTGTACATTGTCGTCATTTACAGTTATTATGACGGTGTAAGGTGATTCAGAGGAAGTTGTTTGATCTTTTAGTATATCCGAATCTGAAAAAGCATACTGGTCGGTAAGAAAAAACTGCACCTCTAGTGTATTATCTATTTTCCGAGCAAACCAGCCTGATATAATTTCATTACCAGGAATGAGCTTTTGTTCCGGCATTATTTTTGAAAGATTTGTATCAGGCGTCCTGAGAACCAACGACATGTTGTTCTCTTCAGACTGTATTGTATATGGAGTTTTATCGTTAAACCCGATCTCGATAGTCAGGCTGTTTCTATCTGGAGTGATGGATATCTTTTCGAGTTCTGTGCTACCGCACCCAACCATGTGTAATATGAAAAACAGAATAATGAAAGACAGTTTTTCTAATCGTGCCAATAGTAAATCCCCATAATAAGGTTTTTCATTGCGCAAAAAGGGAACAAAAGCATAAGTTTATTTCTATTACTATATGTAAAAAGGCGCTTTAGCATGGATGTTACTTGTTACTTTTCGGGAGAATCCTCAATATTTTTTGAATTGTTGCCAAAGTGTTTTCGAAGTAAATCAAGTTCTTCCTCGATTTTGCTGATTCTTTCATTTTGATGTTCTATGATAGTTTTAAGAGTTTCAAGTTTCTTATCGGTGTTAATGATATTTTTTTCAAGGCTGTGTACACGATGGTCAATAGGATGATTTTTTTCCATACGTTCCAAATCAGCTTTGGATACAGGTTTCTGCATAGGTGTTTTCGATGCTTGAGCCTTTTTAGAATCAATTCGCTTCTGCTGAGGATCAACTGAAATAAAACTGTTGCCGTTTACATCAATATTTTTCAAAGGATTGTTGAGCATTTCCTCAATATCCATATCATCAAATGAGTCCATTTTGAAACCTCACTTTTTTTCTGATTATTATACAAATATAACAAACAAAAAATTTGAAATTAAAGTTTCTTCATAAGGCGGTTAATTTCCCGGGCGTGTATTTTTCTTATTTCCATAAGTTTCATTGCATTTGCAACAGGTGAACCTGGAAATAAATTAATATGTTCCGGGCCCATCTCCGAAAGACCGTTTTTTCCCTCATTTTCAAACTGTATATCGGAAGATTCAATTAGAGGTTCTTCTATTTCAGTTATAATATCAAGTGAGGCATGTGTTAAGCGTTTTCTATTTCTCAAAATTAAATAAATGATAGTTAAGCCTGCCAGAAAAACAATAATGAGGGCAGCAGGCAATGAAAAAAGAACATATTTTCTTTTCTCGTATGTTTCTTCTTCAGCACTTTTAATATTCATCCGGTTACTGATATCAGTAATCGCTATCGGGAGCTGATTTTTCGCTATCCTGTTTTTCCAGGTTTGTGTGGTTGTTTCCTTCTCTTTAAGTTTTATTTCCTGAACCACTAGACTATCAGGTTCCTTTTCCTCCGACTTGTTTTGTTCAGTGCGGAATCTATTAAGCTTTTCCCGGTACTCTTCTGGAAGTATGATAGAATCGATGGTAAAATCTTCATTACCTATTAAACCTTTGGCCTCGACAAAGCGCTGCCATTCCTCCAAGGCCTCCTCGTCCTTCCCCGTCTCTTTAAGGATGTATGCGTGAAGTCCGATTGCATCGGCAAAATCTGTAGAATCCCTGAAAGCGGCCTCAAGACTTTTCAGTGCCAGATTGTATTTTTTCTTTATGACTCGTATACGCGCCCTGTAATAGTATGCGAGTGCGCAAAACCGGGTTTCTTCAATTTGGGCGGTCAATTCATTGAATGATTTATCGTATTTCCCTTCCTGATAAAGGTCAATAGCTTTCGATAGGTGGTTTTGCACCGGGTTGTCTTCCAGCTGGGCAGCATTGCTTTCTACAGTTTCAGTAATAACCGTAAACAAAATATTGACTGCTAAAATGTTAATAATATAAACAAAAAATCTCATAACCAGAATAAGTCTTCCTGTTTTTAACCTTACTTGCATGCGATATTTCATTCTGAGCTTTATTATAATAATATATGTGAAAAAAGTTTTCAATTTAAGTCATACAAGTAAATATCATTTTCATACTAATATTTTTATAATTAGTTGTTTATTAAGAAATAAATTATTAATCCGCATATGTTTTATCTATTGTTATTTTTGATCGATTTTGAGAGTTCTACCTTAAGGAGTTCAATTAATTTGTTTGTTCGGGCAAGTTTTATTCCGAGGCTGTAAACAATATTGTTGTAGACTTTTTTATAAATTGATGGAACTTCATCCCCCAGAGATTCGAGATGGTTAATGTTTATAATGAGTACCCAGCTTTCCTCGCGCGCTATAGCGATGGCTGATCTTCTAATATTGGGTACCATGGCCAGTTCGCCAAAAATCTCCCCATTTGATACTCTATACAAAGAAATACCGTTGAAAGACGTGATATCCACTCGCCCTGCAATAAGTACATATATATCTCTCGATTTATTGTTCGCATCTGTTATGATATCGCCTTTTTGAAAGCACACCTTAGAGGATATTTTTGAGACCTCCTGAATTTCCATAGCATTAAGGTTTTTGTAAAGATCAAATTTTTCAAGCTGCCATTTACCTTTGCTCATCGGAACCGTCCATGTTTTTTTGTGTGTCCAAACGAACTCGATATCTGTAAAATCTGTTTTGTCGCTTAAAAAAATCAGTTAAAAGAGAATATAGAAAATATACGATTAGTAATTTATCATTCCATAATATACTATTCTATTATTGAGAAGCAAGAATAAACAGGATAAAGGGAAAACTATCAGTAAATACAGAAGCTTATATTAATCAGTATTTAACAAGAATAAATTTTTAATAAGCTGTCCTATAATGTTATAAATCCTTAGTTAAACAGCAGGAAATTCTTTAAAAAGTTTTCTGATAATAAATTGTCGAACAGCAAAATTAAAAGCTCTTGTTCTAAATCTTGCAATAACCACATAAACAAAAGAGCATAGTTGCTAAAGCTCAATATTAATCTGTAGTCGATTATATGACTTAAATACGTTGCTTTATACAAGAAATAATTTTTCACTGGTAAATTATATTAAATACCGGAAAAGGTGCAACAATAAGCTTGTAGTAGACCTGCATTTCCAATATTAAATGAGGAAGTTGCTTTTAAATTTTCCATAAAATATTATATTACAACAAATAACACTCATTTATGGCATGCAATAATTGTCCATCCGGAGGGTGAAAGCATAAAGATGGGTTTTGATGGAAGTATTAAACTTGAATTTCTCGGCACAAATGTGACATCTAACTGCGGACTTGTTGAATGAATTCTTCTGAGTTATTAGCCCTTATTAATTTGATATGGGGAATATCGGTTTAATGAAAATAATATTTATTTTTTTACTTGCATTTTTATTATTATTATTTTAGCTTAGGGCTGTGTAAATTTTATATTTCAGCTAATAATTCCAGTAAACGTATACTCTTGTATTTAGAAACGAAAGGTTATGATCAAAAAGCTTTATTTCTCAGGAATTGTACACCCTTTTCAAAGTGAAATGAAGCTATAGAAGTGAAATATAATTATCTTTGTTATCACAACATCCAGTATGTCCAATAAAACATGCGGTCATAATATATTGACCGCATGTTCTGGTTTAGGGATACCCCACTAAAAAGATGGGAATAATGGATGAGCAATGAAAACACATTTATTATAACTGCATGGGAGTTTGTTTTACTTTGAATTTTATTTTATTACCCTATAAAATGTAATTCGATTTATTTTATTTACAGGCTAAAAAACTTATTTTTCCGAATTTCCCTATACAAATGCCCCGGATATGAGATTCAGCCTTGTATATCATCATTATCTCCCAGCTTTTTTCATATTATACTGAGATTTCTGTATAAATGTGGTATTGCAGCATGAATGTTTGAAAGATTTACTTTAACAGAGCATACAGGAGGAAATTATGCACAAAATGAGGGCCAGTATTTTATTGGCTGTATTATCATTATTGTTAATTAGCACAGCTTATGCTCAGACAAATAAGCTTGAATTTAAGCCATATGGTTATTTTAAACTAGATATGGCATATGACACCGCAAGAACCAATAGTGGGAATTATGTCTTTTGGGTTAATAGTACGGGCAAAGATGGAGAATTTAATATGACAGCCCGCCAGACAAGGCTTGGTGGGAATTTGAGTTTTACTGAGCTTAATGACAAGAAAGTTACAGCCAACTTTGAAATAGATTTTTATGGTGGAGGGGCAGAAAATAAAAATACGATGATGATGCGCCATGCTTATTTGAAAGTGGACTTTGAGAACTATTATATACTTGCCGGCCAGACTTCCGATGTGGTTTCACCTCTGGTCCCGACAACTGTAAATTATACGGTTTTATGGAATTGCGGTAATGTCGGTTACAGGCATCCGCAGCTTCAAATTGGAAATAACGCTACAAGAGGATTGCAGATTATAGGAGCTTTATCGAGAAATATTGAAAATAACTTTGACGCTGATAAAGACAGTTCTCTCCCCTCTCTGCAGGCCCGGCTTTCTTATATTACATCAGCTTTGAATGTCGGTATCTCGGGACATTATGGAAAGAGCGAATATATCAATGACGAAGGTGATAACAAAAATTATAAGTCATATTCACTTAATATTCACGGAAACTATGCTGTTACAAATGCGATTTTAGTGAAAGGCGAGCTTTTTACGGGGAGAACCCTTGATCAATATTTGGGTGGTGTTGGACAGGGATTTATTGAGGAAAAAGAGGTTGAAAGCAGTGGTGGGTGGATAAATAGTGTGCTCAAGGTAGGCAATAACACTTCATACGGTATTGGTCTTGGTATTGACCAGCCAAATAAGGATAATATTAAGGATCCTCTAAACAGAAGTTCAAACAGGTGCATTTTTACTAATGTTTTTACTAAAATTGCTCATAATACGACTTTCGCTTTAGAACTTTCTCACTGGACGACCGGTTATTTTAATGCAGTCGGCGAAAAAGACAAATCGAATATTAGAGCCCATACAGCGTTGATATTGAATTTTTAAAAATAATGAAAGACCGTCCGTTTATTTTTTTATAGTTTATGTTTCAATCGGTAATATTATAAAGAGCAGGAAAAAATAAGAGGCTCCGAAACGTTCGGAGCCTCTTTCCAATGTTATGTTATGATTAATCCATAAAGGATTCTTAGAAATACCAGTTAAATGATACACCGTTAACAATGCTGACACCCTGCCCGAAGGTTTGGAATACAGTGCTTCCTGTATCTGTGGCGGCTTTTCCATCAGCCCCCAGAGTATCACCATTTAGTAGGATCTGAAGGCCCATTCTAGTAGTAACACTGAGATTATCGAGAAGGAAAATTTCGGGCTCTAATCCGACATTAATCGTGATATTAGTTACGGAATCGCTGTCTTTGATGTTGCTGCCAACCATCGCAATGCCGACTCCTGCGAAACCGTTAAGATTACCGCTAAGACTACCAGCTTCAGTTTCCCACAAACATTTTAAGACATTTGCACCAATATTAAGATTTAATGCAGCGTCTTGAGTATCGCCTGCCGGAGCATTATAGGCGAGTCCCAGAATTCCCTCTACGCCGATACCCGAGTCCATCAGCATCCTGTGACTTATTCCATTTAGTCCACCATTAAAACCAATAGCTTTATTTGTTGGAGTTCCTGCGAATGATACAGATACTACAAACAGTGAAAGAACAATAAGAGTAAGAACCTTTTTCATGGTATCCTCCTGGTTATTCTTGTAGAGTTAGTTGAGTTACGGTGCTGGCAAATGACTTTTGTGCTAAATTCAGGGAAGTATATCCCTGTGACAAAGCTGGCGCTTACTGTTCTGTCGGCATGCACCTCCTTTTTGAAGAGTAGAATTTTATAAAAGTTTGAAACAAAAAACATACACTTCAAAATGTCACTCTTTATACAAAAACCACCTAAAATCCTTAAATCAGGCTGCAAAAAAAAGTTATAATTACAATATAATGTTTACATTGTAATAATGAATTATATACATGTCAATAGAAAAATTGATTAAAATCAGTAAAATAAGTATTATGAAAAAATTGTAATATTATTACAACGGCAATCAAATAGGGTACATATTTTATCTGACATTATATAGAATTTTCGGGAAATAACTCTATGAGAAGGGATTACGATTACTCGAGGAGCCCTTGCACTTCGTGGCTCTCCGGTGCGCTTAGTGTCTTTGGTTCGTTGCGTATGGCGGAACTTCGCTTACTGTGGGCAGGCAAAGAAATTTAAAGGAAAAATGTAATTTAAAATAAGCATTAGATAACGAAAAATGGTTTTTTGGCTAAATTATGCAAATACTCCAAATGCTCACAAGTTTCACAAAAACTGAATGCTTAAAAAGATGAATTGCTGAATGCCATGTCACTTATATCTGAAAGATTGCTCTTGCCTGTGTCCGAGATCTTTATTAAACATTTTTTAGAAGGAAGGTCAGGTACTTCCCATGTGTATAATCCAGTGGAAGAATTAACATTATCTGCAAGTAAAAACCATGTTTGTCCACCGGTTATTGAAAATTCTAACCTCACATTATCAATGCCCACCGCGTCCCACGATATATTCACTTCTGACCCTGCGTAAATGGATTCGCCACCGTTTGGATAAAGCAGCTTCAGGTATAACAAAGACATGGAAAGATCACAGTGTGTTATATCGCCTGTGTTTATGGATGCGAAAGAGATGCCTGATTTATAACCTTTTTTATTTGCTCGAATCGCATATTTTTTTCCGGGAGGGATGCCGGTTATAGTAAAGATTCCGGCTGAGTCTGAGGCAGTTTTAAATGTAAGCAGGGCTACCGGCACAGTTACCAGAGCATTAGGGATACAGCGCCCGCTCAGTGAAACGGTTATCTTACCTGTGAGTGTTCCTGTGACAGCGCATTCTCCTGCCCTGACAGCCGTAATATTCACTGTGATTATAAAGAAAAACATGTTGGATAAAAAAATGATATGAATAAAACTACGTAACTTCATTTCTTTCATTGAATGTCCTATGAAGTATGTTTGAATTTATACACCACTTTTTATTTAATATAATCTACTTTATATTTAAACTGCACACTTGACTTGGATATTAGCAAAGAGTTATATTTAATGGGAGTTTTGTGAAATATAATATTGATAAGGAGAAAAGATGGAATCTAGAAGAAACTTTTTGAAGTACGTTTACATTGGAATATCTCTCCTGGTTACTTCACTTATGGGTCTGGCATGTGGTTTGAAACCGGATGCCGAAACAGAGCCTTCGCCCGAATGGCCCCCCAAAGACGAGAATGAATAGAGAGAAAAATGACGCCTTATTTAGGCGTCATTTTTTTTAATAAGCTTATAAAAAGGGACAAAAACTCTTGACTTTTAAACTGCTGATTTAAAAAAGGAAATCAACGCCAGAATAATTATTGCACCTCCCCCAATACAATATATAAGGAAAGGTACGCTTATTATTTCTTGATCTGTACCCATGCTGGTAATTATAAGGTCTTCGGCACCCCACCCTAGTACAATGGTTAGTACTATCAAAAGGAACATGCTCCACTTTCTTAGAATGAGTAATATAGCCAAAATTATAAGAACGAATAAAGCGGGACCGTCCCAATTAATGTTCATTATTTGCTCTTTGGCTAAGTCGATAAAAATATCCATGGTAAAATTACCTGAGTATTATATGTTAAACACTATACTTAATTTTTAAAATATAATTTTTGTTAAATAAATCAAGCATTTTTTTATTTTATAGGAAAAATGTTTTTTTAATATAATTTTTAAAATAGTTGTCTTCTAAAGACAGATTGCTGTCTCTTTAATCTCTATAAAGGATACATTTTGTCACATCAAAATGTTGCTTGATGAAAAATATCAATAAAAAAAGAAGGAAATATAAATCCTTCTTTATGAAAAACCTGCGTGTTATTAATAAATCAAGATAAAGGTTTTAAAGGTAATATTATTATAAGGCCTGACAAAAGTCGAAATAAGAGTTTTATATTTATTATTCCATGTCATTAACATATTAGACCGAGATGGCTCCTGAGCTTGGCGCGAATATCAGGGAGAGTTCTGGAAGAAAACTTTGGTTCTCCAAGACGGGCACGTCCACCATAAGGGATTAATATTTTCTTATCGATAAGTTCTTTGATGGAATCACACGGGACACTAAGCTCAGTGGACAAGTCTTTAAGGGAAAGAAGAGGCATAGCTTATAATACCCTGTATTTATGATATTTATAGTTTGAGGAATTTGATATTCTTTTCAGATGAAATTAACTTATACAATATGATTTAAGCATTATAAAGAGTCAACATGAAATTATTTTTTTTGCTAAATTCCTAACATATTATCTAACAGGACATTTTACAATTAAGGTTGATTAAGTTTTTATAAAGCCGTCATCTCAAAAGGGAGAAGGGTGCAAAAAGCAACATTTTGTCAGCAGAAGTAAATCCCTGATAAAACTCAAATATTTCGTCAAATATTAAAATATTTAACACAATGTCTTTCTCACTATATTAGTCATCATACGCTGAAGGATCTTTTGTAAAATATATTTTTCTTAATGAAATGCTTTGCAGAATGTAATGATTTATATAGCAGAATGAATGCTCCTCGCCCCAATGGTCAGTGTATCTATAGCATGAACTCACCCCTTGTCTCTTCGTGACATCCCTCTCTCTGCAAGCAAAGAGGGGGAACTGCCGATAGGGACAATCATTGTCAAGGCCAAAAAGGTTTGAAGTGATAGTATTTTAAATTTTTGCCACTCCGACGCAAGCATTGGGGAATTCTATAGATTAAATAGAGCTAAACTATAATATGGTTAAATAATAGAAAATACATTTTGATTAGAGAAATGAAGATGAATAGAGAATGGGGAAAAAAGGTTCTATAGAGAATATTTTAAATAAATCTTAATAATCCCTTTCTTCCAATACCAGTTTGTTCGATGCTTAATATAGTATTTTGAGTTCTCTGGGGTAGCAATTGCGATTTATTAGGAAAAACAGTTACTTTTGTTTTATACCATTTTTAGAAATATTTTGCCTGGGGATATTATCCCCACACTTTGAAAATATCACGTCCTTCCTTAATAATATTTGCAAGTTCGTCCCTGGTAATTCGGCGGTCTTCTACGGCCATTCCAAGGATTGTCATGAACTCTCCCGCTTCCCTGAAAGTCCGTGAAATTTTAATGAAGACAAGTCCAAACGAACTACCCAAAATTGCCAACAGTGTCGACGCAACAAGTGCAAGTACCTCACCGGTCAGCCAGCTTTTTGCTTTTTCCCATATACCCGCGTGAGCATATCCGGCAAAGATCATACTCAGAAGAACAATAACTACTACTGCAAGAAGCATCTTTCTCATTCTACACCTCCGTATATGTATTTTATTTACGTTTAATAACTTCGTTCAAGTTGTGCAAGCCGTCGATTAATTTCTTCGTGTTTTGCTATACAAGTATCCTGCCAGGTTATCCCCTTTTTGATCTCTTGAACATCCTCCTGTATAGAATTTACCTTTGAGTTTATCTTTTCAAGAAGTAACAGCATACCCAGGATAAGTAGAGGTGTTCCGAATTTAACCAATCCCAGCAATTCCACTTCATAACCTCCTTTTTTTCGTTATTTGTATTAATATTTTAGCAACATATAGTTGTTAGATTTTTTCTTGACATATTTATCCCCAAACTGATTATATTATCCGTACTACAAAGAGGTTAAATATGCTTAGATTTTCTGATCCACGCAAATTATCCTCAAGCAGAAGAAGGCTTTCTGAGCTTAAGGAAAGAAAAAGAACAAGTGCTGCCGAATCGATCAATAAATCGCGAACCACTATTCTTATCAATATGACTATTGCATTTGTTTCGGGAATACTTTTCGCTGTTGGTATTATTTATATTATACGGATTATCCATATTAGAAAACCGTTCATAGAGCCTGGACAGTATAAATTATTAATGGGAATTTTAGCTTTTATTGTCTGTGCATGGATCGTTATTCTTTCCTTGAGAATCCGGAAGTATTTCAAGCTTTACCGTAAGGTTTATGTTCCGAAAGATCAAAACTCTAATACTTAACCTCTCCATCTAAACACTTTTGGCCTCAGGTCGAGATGAAGATGAATATCATACCGGCCCGTTCCCCCGAAACCAAGACTTACAGCCATTTCGTACATCGATTTCAGTTTATCCGGATCCCCGTCTTCCGGTTTTATATCGGTAGCGAAAAGCAGATGCCAGGAGCGCGGCGCTCCACCAACACGGGCATTATATTTCTTACAGCGATAACCGGAAGTGACGATGATAGGGAAATCTTGTTCCCTCCGCATTTGTTCTAACAGACTTACATGCCGGTAAAAACCTGGTACGAGTTTAACCATATCACAGCATGGGCAAATGAAATCACTGTAAATAAAATGCTCCGTCACATAGTAATTTGGTGTTCCCGTGATAGCTGTTTCCTGAGCGGGCATTAAATGTTCTCCTTTTTTTTAAATATTGCGAGTAATTAGCCCGAATTATTAAAAAATATATTTTTTCTCGTATGGAGAAAATGAAGTTATAATTACCAGTATGGATTTGATTAATCAATCCCTTACGTCTTATGCGTGTACAATGCCAAGGGGATATATGTTACACGGTGTCGGTGATGTTGTTGTAGTCACTGCGAACAGGTGTATTCTGTCTTCACCTTCAGCATCGCCAATCGCAGTTGTTTTATCTAACGTGGTTGGTGATGTGCGGTCAAAGTAGAAATAATACGTCGATGAAGCGGAAAGCCCTGTTGCTGAACCTGAGGATATCTCATAATAAGCGTCACCCACTCTTAATGTCCCCGTGCCCCAACTCAGACTATTCCATGAATCAACGGTTATTGTGCCGTAAAACCTAAATGCTTTATTTTTGAATCCTAGGCGAGTGGAACCTGTTTCGGCTGCCGTTGAACTTTCTGCCATGGCAGCACGTGTATATTTTATCCCTTCCTCCTGCGCTTTCCTGAGAGCTTCGAACACATCGGCGATGTTACTGGCAGAACTGTCAAGCTTTACATTTACACGCCATGGCCGAAGTATGTCAATCCCCCGTTCCATCACGCGGGTTTCTATGTTTAAACTAAGCGTCGGGTCAATTACCGCAACCGTGTCTCCGAGACCGAAGTCGGCCGCTTCCTGTCCAGCTTTCACATGTTCGTAAAAGTCAACGAAGTCGACATCGTAGGTTATTTCAGGATATTTATAGGTGTTTAGATATTCCATAGTGCTATTCCAGAGAACGTCGACACTCTTGCCTATCGTGAAAGGTTTCGTTCTAGCTCCTTTGGATACCTGGACACTGTCAACGTAATAATTCGCTGTGCCGCTGTCTTCCTGGATAATCTTTACGGTTATCGTGGAGTTATTCGTCTTCCAGTTTTCTATGCGTATTGTGGCAAGGCCAGTGCCTGTCACGGGTTCGTTACACTTATAAACGCTGGTTCCATCGGATACCTGAACCCGCACTGTTCCTGAAGACAGTATTATATTTGCTAATAGGCTGTATATAGTACCTGCGTTAACTGTTACATCCTGCTTTATTCCTTGCCCGGAGCCTGTTGTTTGGACTCTCTGTGATGCTCTTCCGTAAAGATAATAGTCCGGATTGGTATTTTTGCTGAGAGTAGCGCTGTGATTCGTCCAGTTCTCGCAGAGTCCGCCGGTATATGTGCCGTCGAGCGCGGGTGTTGCAACAAGATTAACCACTTCTTCTAAAGTAGGTTCGTGGTATGTAGCCTCATGGACGCCATACTGCGCAATTGAGGTTGCATCACTTGCGTATTTATTTCCACCGCTTGATGTTGCGCCGACAAGATTCAGTGGTGGATTTCCTCCCCCGACGCCGTATACACGGTTGGCGAGACGGCTTGTGTTGATGGTTCGCTCTGCGCCATTGAGATTAAGTCCGTAGCGGAAAACTACACCGGTTGAACCGCCGACTGAATTAAGTATATCTACCTCGCCGTTTTCCTCGTCAAGAGATAGTTCACCTCCAGTAAGAGAACAGATTCGAAGAAGGCACTTCCATACGCTTTCATACTCAAAACGCACGAATGGTATCTCGTTATTCGGCTCTACTGTCCCCATGTTATAAGTTGAATGAGCAAGAACAAGTTCTGTCAACTCTCCGGGTAAGTAATTAACACAATTCACTGCGTCGGAGAACACTTCTCCTGCGGTATCTGCCAGGATATGACGACCTGTTGCAATGAGGCTTGGACGCTCTCTGCTTCGTAATTTTTTTACTTCTTTCACTCTGAATGTGTTGTATGACTCGGCAAGTATATTTCTAAGGCGGAAGAACGATGTCCCGGCAATTATATACTCCCATTCCTTTTTCTCTATCGTCTCCACAGTAAGAAGTGCCATATCGTTCACTTTCTCACGGAGGCGTGCTTTTACCATACCTGAAAGCTCTGCAACCTTGTTTTTCGAAGCATTAAGAACATCGACACCGTATCTCATGTGAAACGCTCCCCGCTGATTTTTTATTATTAAAGTTGTTTGTTGGTTATAACATTATGCCAATAAACATGAAACTGCCGAAAAGTTCATTTTAAATCGAGATATGTAATCCGGATCTGAGTGTTACAGATACTTTCTTCTGTAACGCACTTCCACTTGGGCTGTTGCTGTTTTTGTGTATATGACTGTCTGTGTACGGTCAGATGCGGTTCTTCTTCTCCCCGGCGAGAGAACCGGGATTGTACCGGTTACCGAATTCAGCACGTTGGTGCGTGTTCCTGCAGAAACATCGAATAGCTCAGCTGTTTTGTATCGCGAGTCAAGGGTTAAGAGATCATTTTCTGCCAGTGTCTCTGAGTAGGAAACTGTCGAATTGAGATTTGCCACAGTTATGGGGTCTGTAGCTATCTTGAGCATTTCGTCTGCAGAAAGCATTCGCGACCATCCAAGTACGCGGTCAAAGATCGCGTTTGGTTGCATTGTGTTATCTCCCGCATGAAGTGTCAGTGTTTCGGGCACGGTATTTAAAACCGTAAAATCCCCCCCAACTCCTTCCTGGAGACCATCGACAAAGATTTTCATGCCCCCTGCATTGGTGCTGTCGTAAGTCATGCCGAGAACAATATTCGTTCCGGGAATGAACGCCTGTGTAGTGGTCGAAACCTCGGTTTCATTGCCATCCGCCCGTTTCCTGAAC
>JABHYP010000259.1 GCA_018656855.1 Candidatus Latescibacterota bacterium
CCTCAACGCTTTATGGGGGACGGTTTGCATATGGAGTCAGTGACAGGCTTCTTGTGTTCACAGATATTGGCGTCCATGATGCCGATTACTTCGATCCTGAGTTTCTTGGGCAGGTCGGTATGCGTTACTCTCTTCCAATCGATCTCCCATTTGATCTTGCTGTGCGAGCAACGGCGATTCCATATATTGCAAGCTATGAGCACTATGTCGAGTTCACACTGGGGCTGCTGGCGAATCGCTATCTGGATGCCAATTCAAACTGGGCAGTTTACGGAAGCACGGGGATAGACCGTCAGTGGTGGGAACTTGAAGTTAAATTCGATGCTCAAACTGCAGCCTTCTTAGGTCAGGATTCGTATGTTGACAGGGGAAACAGAACAGACATAATATACTCATTAGGTATATCCAGGAAGCTTACAAATTGGAGTCGCTTTTTCATCGAGGCTGCCAACATCGATGAAAAATACTATTGTATAGGGATCAGGCTTGAACTATAGTCCGTAATAAATAGATATCCTTTCTGCCCGAAATATTCAAAATAAAGGGAGCGCATCAACCTTATATAACATTCAATTTACAAAGGACACGGGAATCGAACCCGCGTCAGGGTGTTTTTGTAAGTCTATGCAAAACAGTAAAAAGCGAGATAAGTGCTTTTTTTATTTGATTTATTTACTCTCAGAGTTTATCAGAATTTATCAGAACTTTCTCCTGAAATGCTCCCGTATTACTCCCGTGAATTTATCATAATCCCCTGGCTATTTCTTCAAAATATTTTCGTAACCTTACAGTTATTTATCAAATACAAACTTAACCTTTTCCTAATAAATTACTAACATTTATTGTTTATTATTTTGTATTATAAAACAATAAAACTATTGTATGAGGTGAATGATGGCAAACGAAAGAATCCTTGTGGTTGATGACGAGGATGATCTGCTTGAGCTTGTTAGCTATAATCTCGGTAATTATGGGTACAAAGTCGACTGTGTGACATCAGGAGAGGATGCTCTTGAAAAAATACGATTATTATCTCCCGACTTGATACTCCTCGACTTGATGCTTCCCGGTATGGATGGTCTCGATGTTTGCCGCGTTGTGAAAAATGATTCCAAAACATCACATATTCCCGTTATCATGCTTACTGCAAGAGGTGAAGAAGCCGATATAGTTACAGGACTTGAGTTGGGTGCGGACGATTATATTACAAAACCATTCAGTCCACGAGTTTTAATAGCACGGATTAAATCTGTACTTCGAAGAGGTCGTGAAATTGATAAAGCCACAGTGTTTACTAGGCATGATATTATGCTTAATATGGCTACACATGAGGTTCAAGTAAAGAACAAAACCGTGAATCTTACCGCCACTGAATTCAATATCCTGCTTTTACTAATCAGAAGACCCGGATGGGTGTTCACCCGTAATCAGATAATCGATACCACAAAAGGTGATGATTACCCGGTTACCGATCGTTCAATAGATGTTCAAATTGTTGGATTAAGAAAAAAACTCGGTTCTTGCGGCAAATATATTGAAACTGTCCGGAGTGTAGGATACAGGATGAAAGAATAAATTATGCGGAAACAAAAAAAGCTTCTCTGGAAACTGTTTGAATCGTATCTGGTTATAACATTGTTATCACTTATAACCATAACATTGTTTGCTACACAGTCTCTCAGATCCTTTTATGTAAAACAATTACAGAATGACCTGACAGTACGGGCGGAACTCTTTAAAAGAATGATAGAAAATGAATTCTCATTATCTAATACTTCCATAATTAACAATCTTTGCAGAGAAACGGGATCGAGTATTGAAACGCGTATAACAGCGATTTTATTGGACGGTTTAGTTGTCGGGGATTCAGAAGAAGATTACAGACTCATGGATAATCATGGCGATCGACCTGAATTTAAAGCCGCTCTTTCTGGAAAGGTAGGGATATCCACGAGATATAGCTATACGATGAAAAAAGATTTTATGTATGTAGCTATTCCTGTTGTGCAGGATAGCTCTATTATCGGTGTCGTGAGAACATCAAAGCCTGTCGCATCAATCGCATCAACGTTGAGGGGGATCTATGTAAAAATTACTGCAGCTGTGATAATAATCTCTCTTGTTGCAGCTATCGTAAGTTTCATTTTGTCACGGAAGATAAATAATCCAATTACAGAAATGATACGGGGTACAAATCATTTTGCTAACAGTAATCTGGATTTTCGTATTTCAGTCAGCGGAATAGCCGAGTTGGAAACACTTGCCGAAGGTATGAATTCAATGGCTGCCAAGCTCAGCGAAAGGATTCATACCATTTCCGAGCAGCAAAACGAAATTGAGGCTATCCTGTCAGGGATGGTTGAGGCGGTTATTGCTGTCGATACGGATGAACGTATAATCGAATACAATCAAGCAGCTGAAAAACTTTTTAGAATTTGTATGTCGTCAGAACATTCTGGACACATTGAGTTAAAAGTTAAGGTGTACTTTTCACAAGTAGCAAGTGTTTTTTCAAACCTCCTTTCCCCATGTTATAAGCTCGTCTCAGTTTCATGGTGTTTTGCTTGATAATTTTC
>JABHYP010000260.1 GCA_018656855.1 Candidatus Latescibacterota bacterium
CGGGACAGGCTGATGGATGGTCTCGCGTCAAACATTCCGAAACTGATCATTAACGGTGACCGCACCGGAAGGCTTCCGGGTAATGTCCATGCAAGTATCGAGGCTATCGAGGGCGAATCTATGCTCTACAGCCTTGCCGGGAAAGGAATCATGGCAGCCTCGGGCTCTTCCTGTGCCGACAAAGCCCTCAAAAGTTCGCATGTGCTCTCGGCAATCGGAGTCGATCCTGCGCTTGCGAATGCTTCGATACTCTTCACTCTCGGCTTTGACAATACCGAAGAAGAGGTTGATACTGTGCTTGAGGTCCTGCCGCCGATTGTCGAGCGGCTAAGGTCTATGTCGCCGCTGTGGGATGGGTGATTGGCAAATTGGACGAATCTTATTCAGGGGCAACTCTTGCGGTTGTTCTGAATACTTGTAAAACGGGTAGGGGCAAGCCCTACCCCTACTCTATATCCCCACAAATATATTGATTGTTCTTGAATAACACTCTCCGTAAAAAACGCTGCAAAAGATACCGACAACATACTATTTTTATTACTTGACATTCTACTAAAATAATATTAGCTATGTAAGGAAACAAATGAATACATATTACCACACTACTGTTTTAAAAATAGAAAAATGCAATATGCTGAGGCTGAATAGATCGAATTATAGTTCATGGATTACTTGGCCATAAAGACATTACAACAACCATGATCTACACACACGTATTAAACCATGGTGGAAAGGGAGTGATAAGTCCGGCTGACAATTTGTAGAAAATGATGTTGAATTGGGGTTATATACAGACTGTATATAATTCCTACAAAACTTATGATAAATGTATCACAAAAGATTGATATTTATAATGTTACACATATTTTCTTAATATTTCATTGGGGTCTTATATAGCTCAAATAGCTGTATATAGGTTCTTAGCATAGAAACTATATAAGCCCTAGTTAGCATGCAATAAACAACAGATGTAGAACAAGCAAAGGAGGTTCGTTATGTCCTCGGAATATAATAAAAGAATCAAGCGCAGGAATTTTATTAAGAAATCCTCAGCAGGACTCCTTGGGGCGGGAATGCTCAATTCAAAAAAATCATTTGGTCTCGAAGAAGATAATGCCAAAGACGAATCTCCCAGAATAAAGCAATATCGAACACTTGGGCGTACAGGTTTTCGGGTGTCCGATATAGGTTTTGGTGGTGCTTACCCAAATGAGGAAGAAATCGTGAAAGCATTGATCAGAGCCGGTGTAAACTACATAGATACAGCTGAATCTTATAATGAAAATGTAATAGGAAGTAGCATAAAAGGCTTCGATCGAAAGTCTCTTTTTATTACTACTAAAATGGCCGCGTTCAAAAACTTTGAAACAAAGGAACAAATTCTCGCTCGGGCAAGAAAGAGCCTTGAAAAATTACAAACCGATTATATCGATTGTCTAATGATACATGCAGCCCAATCCTCTGAAATTATTAAAAGTGAAGCATTTCATTCTGCTGTAAAACAGCTTAAAAATGAGGGGAGATTGAGGTATTGTGGTGTTTCGTGCCATGGTTCAATGTGGATACATGAACCCAAAGAAAGCATGGATGAAATATTGCTTGGGGCTGTTGAAGATGGTCGATTTGATGTTTTGCTCCTGACCTACAATTATCTTATGCAGGATATGGGCAAAAAGATTATGAAAGCCTGTAAAGAAAAAAACATTGGCACGACAATAATGAAAACCGATCCATACAGCAAATATTTTTTATTGAAAAAAACTTATGACATGATGGTAGAAAAAAGTACTAAAGATGGTACACCCATACCGGCATATGCTACAAATCTTTTCTCGAAATTCGAGCGATACAAAGAGCAGGCGGAATCCTTTATTGAAAAGCATAACCTTTCAGGCACAGATGAAATAAGAGCCGCAGCAATTCGCTTTGTTCTGGATAACCCTGACGCAGATTGTGTATTGATGTCTTTTACCACTTTTGAGGACATAGATAATTATGTCAAACTGTCAGGAAATCCGCTGTCTTCATCCGATAAAAAGACCCTCAAAGATTATGAAAAAAGTTTAGGAAGATTTTACTGCCGTCATGCTTGCGGTGTGTGCGAAGAACATTGCCCGCACCATGTTCCCGTAAATACGATTATGCGATATGACCAGTATTTTCACGCTCAAAACCAACGAGAATATGCTTCGGAACAATATGCTTCATTACATGGACATAAAGCAGAGGCATGTGAAAACTGTCCGGGGTATTGTGAGAAGCATTGTCCATATAACGTTCCGGTTCATAGTCTTTTAAATATTGCACATAGAAAGTTAACATCTACAAGCTAACCCGCGGTTGCACCTGACTGCTATAGAGCTGTGCAATTTAATAATAGATAGTATCGGCAGGTGAACCGCAGACCGTTAGGCAGCATATTATTAGTCGAAAAGTTGCACAATGTTTAGCCCTGAATGTATGAGATAAAAAGGTTTAATACTCTATCTGAAACCCACCGCCAAGAGGTGAATGATTATGAGTGCTCATTTAACCTTGTTTAAAACATTTGTTGTAATCACCGCTTCAATAATCCTGCCGCTAATAAGTTCTGCACAGAATTTAGAATCTGAAGTTACAGAACCTATTAAAATCCCCCGCATCAACAGCCCGGTGACACTCGATGGCATGAGCGATGAAGCTGCATGGGAAGGCATTGAATCACTGCCGATGGTTATGATGCAACCAATTTTTGGCAGTGAACCATCGGAGCGTACAGAAATTTTATTGGGCTATGACGATGATTATATTTATGCAGCAGGAAGGTTTCATTATAGTGATATTTCTGAAATACAGGCTGCATCTTTTAAACGTGATTTTTGGCACTGGTCTTCAGATTTCATGGGCATTCTTCTTGATACATTTATGGATAATGAAAATGGAGTAATGTTTCTAACTACACCAGCAGGTACAAGAACAGATTTGAATATATTGAATGACCTTGGAGACGGACCAATGAAGGATGCAAACCCAAGCTGGAATACTTTCTGGGATGTAGCAACTGTGTGTAATGATGATGGGTGGTTTTCAGAGATGCGTTTACCTTTCTCAAGTCTCAGATTTGAAGAAAATAATGGACAGGTTGTAATGGGTCTTACAGCTCATAGATGGATTTCACGTAAAAATGAATCAGATACTTTCCCATTAATTCCACAAAAGTTTGGTACTTTTGGAACTTACAAGCCATCACAAACACAAGAGATTCTTTTTGAAGGTATCAAACGTCCCAATCCTCTCTACATCACTCCTTATGTGCTTGGTGGTTCGGGGCAATCAAACGACCTCAATGAAGCAGAAACAGCATACAGAAGGGATGATGAGTTTGCTCATGAAGCTGGATTGGATGTCAAGTATGGACTTACTAACAACCTCACATTAGATGTTACCTTGAATACTGATTTTGCACAGGTAGAGGCAGATGACCAGAAGATAAATCTTACGCGTTATTCATTATTCTTTCCTGAAAAAAGGCTTTTTTTTCAAGAACGCTCAGGCAACTTTGATTTCAGCTTTGAAGATGATAATCGTCTTTTTTACAGCAGGCGCATCGGACTTCATGAGGGGAAACAGGTAAGAATTTATGGTGGAGCCAGATTAGTTGGAAGAGCTGGCCCGTGGGATATAGGATTTCTCAATATGCAGACAGAGCGGTTTGAGGAGCTTACGTCAGAAAATTTTAATGTGTTAAGACTGCGCAAGCAAGTTATTAATCCGTATTCTTATGTTGGCGGTATGGTTACTTCCAGAATAGGTAGTAATGATAGCTGGAATACTGCTTATGGAATTGATGGTATCTTTCGCCTATTTGAAGATGGAGATGACTATTTGACATTGAAATGGGCGCAGAGCTTTGAAGATAATGAGAAAAATAAACCTGTTTCGTTAGAACCTTCTAAGATATATGTAAACTGGGACAGAAGAAGTGAAAAAGGGCTTGGTTATAATCTCAGTTACTCAATATCCGGTGATGATTTTAATCCCGGTATTGGATATGAACGTCGCGATAATTTTACTCGTTTAGGTGACAGGGTGCAGTACGGATGGTTTCCAGGTGAAGAGTCTAAATTGCTAAACCATCAAGCTTTCATTGAAGGGATTACATTCATACGTAATGATGATAGTGCAATTGAATCTTCTGAGATAGGTCCCGGGTGGCAATTCGTTACAAAAGCAAATACATATAGCGAAATAATGATTAAGCAATATCAGGAAAATGTTACAGAATTATTTTCATTTTCAGATGATGCTGATGTTCCGGCAGGAAAATATACATTTTATGGTATTGAAGGTGAATACTACCCATTTAGAGGAAATCCCTATAGAATTGGAACAACATTTAAGGCTGGTTCTTTTTATGATGGTCGGCGTATCACGATGACCTTAAATCCTAGAGCTAATATATCCGCTCATCTGCAGTTAGAAGGTATGTATCAGTTAAACAGAGTAGAATTCCCTGACCGTAACCAGAAGTTTACAGGCCATATAGGACGGCTTAGGACCTTAGCATTTTTGAATGTCAAGCATTCCTTGATTGCATTTATACAGTACAACAGCGCCAATGATAAAATCATCACTAATCTGAGGTACCGGTACAATCCGCGCGAAGGCAACGATTTTTATCTGGTGTATGATGAAAACTATAACACAGACAGGGAACGTGAGATTCCCGTTCTACCGGTTACCAGCAACCGGACTGTGATGCTGAAATACAGTTATACCTTTAACATTGGATTATGAGATTAGGAAGAAGGCTAATATTATAAATGAACTTCTTATGATTAACAGCTATTAACACATGTGAAATGAGATTGATTGTGCTAAGGGAAAATTAATGTCATAAATAGCCTAACCAGCGGTTCCACCTGACCGCCTTTGATTTGTGCGATATATTTTAATAGATAGTGACGGCAGGTGAACCGCAAATCGTTATCCTGTATTTTTTTCATTGATGAAAAGCTTTAGAGTATTATCATTCCTCCATACTATTTTTCTACGCCCCGAACTTCGTAATCTTCTCCACCGCGGCAAACACTCATTGATCAGATAGAACGCTTCGAACCTGCCGAAGCCCCCTTATACCTGAGAGTTCCTTCTGGCACTTCGGATCAGGCATCATCATAAAATAATCGGTAGAAACACCACACAGAATAATAACGCTTGACATTATTAACGCGATGCGTTATTATATGTCATGATCTAATCATTCAAATGTAAAGAGACAGAAAAGATATACCATCGGGAGTTTTCTCGGAAATTCCCCCATGATATACAAAGAAATGCGATGAAAAAATTGTGGATGATCGATGCTGTACCGGATATAAAATCGCTGCGTGTGCCTCCTTCAAATCACCTTGAGTTGTTGAAAGGGGATCGCGAGGGGCAGTATAGTATAAGAATAAATATGCAATGGAGAATCTGTTTTACATGGAAATCAGGAGATGCTTACGAAATCGAAATAGTTGATTATCATTAGGAGGTTAATTCATTATGCCCGATAAAAAAATTGACCCTGTACATCCCGGTGAGATATTGAAAGAGGAGTTTCTTGATCCGATGGGTATTTCTCAATACAGAGTAGCAAAGGACATTGCTGTTCCGCCTAGACGGATTAATGAAATTGTACTTTGTAAACGTTCTATCAGCGCCGACACTGCGCTTCGTCTGGGGCGGTATTTTAAGATGTCGCCAAAGTTCTGGATCAATCTTCAATCACATTATGATTTGGAAATCGAATCAGAAAAAATGGGAACTCGGTTGGAATCTGAAGTTAAGGTATATACTGAAGTGAGTCAGTAAAAAGGCACTTAAAAGAGGATACACATTTCATCTGACATTTTGCACCAATCCCCATGAGGAATCGTAATCCGGGGTGCTTTTGCACTTCGTGGCTCTATGCTGAGCTTCGTGTCTTTGGTTCGTTGTGTATGGCGGAGTTTTGCTCCCTTTGGGCAGGCAAAGAAATGAACACACTTCTTATTTACGTCCCGAACTTGGTAATCTTTTCCGCCGCGGCAAGCATTTCGTTGATGAGGCAGAACGCTTCAAACCGTCCGAGTCCCCCGCCATGCTTTAAGATGTCCTGAAACGCCGACAGACATGGCGCTAACAGAAAATTATTTGTTCTTCTTTTCCCGCTTTTCCTGTCTCTTCTCTTTTGCTGTTTTCTGAGGCGCTGTCTTTTTGTTTTTTTTAGAATCATGTGATTTTGCCATACCATTTACCTCCTATATATCTACGATGATTTGCACTAATAACATTAGATAACTATATATTCACAACAATGCAATAACCATTTTGCACAAGTGGACGAATCTCTACTCGATTGATAAAACGCGTTAGAGCATTATCATTCCTGCATACTATTTTTCTACGCCCCGAACTTCGTGATCTTTTCCGCCGTGGCAAGCATTTCGTTAATAAGATAGAACGCATTAAACCGCCCGAGCCCCCCCCCGGC
>JABHYP010000261.1 GCA_018656855.1 Candidatus Latescibacterota bacterium
CATAAAATAAGAAAAGAAAAGGCGAATAACCTGATGTCGGTCTTTGAGAGAATTGTTTTTATTTGGTCAATATCAGCCTTATGAATGAGGAACAGCAATACGACAGCCGGTACAATCAGTCTTAAAATAAGTCGTACCGACAAACGGGTATAAAAAGCCACGAACCTTTTTTTTGCAGGTGTTCGATTTTTTCCGGTGGGCTGGATAATTTCATCCACTGTGTTCCCCTTGAGTTTAACGATAAGGGCTGCCTATTTTTTTTGTCGACGTTTCTTCACGGTATTCGGGATCAGTTTCATCGACCACTCTAATAACCTTAAGATTGCGGTCTTCGAAATAATAAGTATACTGAACATCCATATTTAAATGTTCTTGCACATGGTTAGCAAAGTAATAAAGGTATCGTAAATTACTCACAATAAAATAAATATTATCTTTTTCATACATCGCTCTGTACAGATCTTTTATATTGAAATCAGCTTTTCTCATTTTATTGAAAGGACTTCGTGTCGAGGTGCCCAGTTGAAGGACATTAAAATCAGATAGAAACTCCAGGTTTTCAAAAGGCAGGATTTTTGTATGCGGAAAACTTGCACCCCAGTTAACAAACAGCTTATTCTTATCACTTTTCATGCTTTCCATTGATCGCCTGATACTTTTACTTTCCTGCCGATTCTGAGCGCTGTCCAGAAGTAATTGATACACAAGGAAGAAAAGACTCATGAACGCCAAAGTAAATAATAATTCCCTTATCCCCACTTCTTTTGTTGAGAAATTTAAATCCCTTTCGGAAAGAAAAGCAGAGAGAACAACAAAAAAGGATATCATCGGAAAATATACTCTTTCCGGCAATTTCGCGGTAATAAGCAAATATGACATTAAAAAAACTATAAAAACTGCCGTTCCAATAATTGTAATTAAATAATCACGTCTGGATTTTATAATGCATAACGAAAAGACTATACCCATGAAGATAGGAATGAAAGTTTTCTGGAAAATATCAAGCAGGTTAGTTACAATTATGTTAAATGTTAACCGCGGATTATACTTAGGAAAATTAGAAGCGACCTTTTCCAGATTCTCAATGCTGAATATGGATTCATCTGAGTAAAACCACGTTTTTAACATATAAAAATCATTAACACTCCAGTTGACCTCGTCAAAAATATGTCGTGTGCTGTTGCTATACGTGACATGGGGATAATCGATAAACCTTGATTTTATCGAATTAAGCCTGTAATAGTCTTTCCAGTCAGGATCATTTTCATAATACGCTTTATTAAAATTGTTCAGAAAAACTACAAGAAAAAAAGTTACCAGAAAAAATCCAACAGATTTATAAATAATAAAACTATTTTTGAAATGTATAACCAGAAACACTAAAATTGCAGGGAAAGCAACCAGCAGCACCAGATAAAAACTGTTATACCTTACCAGAAGCGAAATGAGCAGTAAGCATGAACTTATCCCTGTCATAATCCATGATTTAAGCCCTTTTTCATTCATAAAAGCAAGAAAAAGAAATATACCGCTCTGACCGGCAATAAAGGATGTAATGGTAAACTGCAAATTGTTGAGAAAATACAATTCCAGCCCGGCGAAATAGATGAAAAAGAAAGAAAAACGTGTCCATGTAAAACGCTTGTAAAGAATTGCATACAGTAACATCGTCATCGAAAGGAAATGAACAATGAAATGGTAAGATGCGTACCAGGGAAAGTATGGGGAAAAGGTATACAGTTCTTTTAAAATCAGCCCAATAAGCACGTTGGAGAAACGTACATGTTCATCAGGCTGTTCGACAACGCCTGTGCCCGAAACAGCCCACTGCATTGACACATCGTCATTTGTCTGGTATTTAGGTGTGAATGCCAGTAAAACAATAACAAATAGCACAAATACTGTCAGAAATGAAGACAGGAACATGTGGTTTTTTATTGTTTTCTGAGCCTTTCGCACTTTACGAGAGAATGGTGAAACACTTTCAGTATTTTGTATTTTCTTTTGGGGATTCTTTCTTTTCTTTTTCACCGCTGACCTGAAGTTAATTTTGTGAAAATATAAATAATACGCTATTACCTGTATGCCAATTCGACTGTATGGGTAACAAGCCGTATATTTCCGGTCTTTGTTCTTATATTAAGGAGCAGCTTTTATCGTAAGATATGCAGCGTTTTCAGGGGCAAGGTCATCTGATTCGCAAAATGCATTTACCAGCTCCGGTGACCATTCTTCCATCTGATCCAGACTTACCGGTTTCAGACCGACGCCTCGTTCTTCGATGATTCTGAAACCGGCTTCAACAATCTGTTTTCTCAGCAATTGCGATGTATATACGCGCCTGTGGCCGACGAGTTTATCATTATCGGAAAGCTGTGTGATACTTTGTATTATTCCCATCCTGAGAGCAATGACACGGTGCACAGACTCCGCATTAGGTACCGCAGCAAATAGACAGCCATCATCTTCCAGGCAGGCTTTTATCTTTTTCAGAACGACCACAGGGTCAAGCAGGTGCTCAAGAAAAAATGTCATATAGATGTACTGCCATTTTTGCACAGCAGCATCGATATAATCTTCAACAAGCGCTCTGTGTATTTTCAGTACGGCCCGGCAATTTTTGTTTTCTTCCATAACATTTTCAAGCAGGTCATCAGATCCGTCAACAACATCAACACTGTTGTGCCTCTCGCAAAGAATCTTCGTCCAGAGCCCCTTGCCGCAGCCTAATTCCAGAGCTGAGCGGCCGCCCTCCTTCGGAATGAGCGAATCACGCACAGCGATGTGATACAGCTCATTTGCGCCTGTGAGCCTTTCACTTCTGTAACAACCAGAAATCCTCTCAATTCTCCCTATTTCTTTTTTTCTGTCCATCACTAAAACCTTTTTTACACTTACCGGTCAGGCAAGCCCCTGCGCTTATTTTTGTCTGTCGCTGTATTCCCTTATGTTACGAATTTGGTAATTCGGCATTTTATTCACCTCTTCAATTATCTTGAAGATATACTGTCCGATAAAACCCAGAGAAAACAGTATCGCACCTGAAAAGAAAGTAATGGTTACAATTAATGAAGTCCAGCCAAGCGCTTTTATCGGTCTCGGAAACCCGGTAAAATGTCGTATCAGATAGTAAATTGTCATAAGAATCGAAATGGCGGAAAGCATTAAACCCGCCGAGCTTATATAACGTAGCGGAAACTCAGAATAGTTTTGCAAATTATAGAAAAACGTATTGATGAGCTTCATCAGCGAGTAGTTTGACTTTCGCAATCCTTTCCGGCGTATAACTGTCACGTTTTTAATTCGCCTGGTGGCTTTAAATATCAGGGGGCCGATGATTGGATTTGCCGTCTTGAAATCAAGTAATTTACCGGCAAGTTCAGCAGTCATCATGCGAAAACAGCCTGCGCGCAGATGGCGCGGTTTTTTAAACATAATCGTATTTACTTCATTTTTTATGTAACTGCCGATCTCTCTTATCAAACTTCTTTTCTTTCCAGCAGGAATACCGATAACCACATCTAACCGTCCGGGTTCCTCCTTGAATAGTTCAATTAAACGGCCGATCTGGTCGGGAGAATATTCGAGATCATCATCAAAAGTAACAACATACTCCCCGTGAGCATGTGCAAATCCCGCCATAAGAGCATGAAACTGTCCGCGGTTGGTAAACAACTGGATTATCCGGAAGTCAATATCTGATGACTCGGCAAATTCGGAAAGCCTGTCGAAAGTACCGTCCAGACTGCCGTCATCAACCACCACAACTTCAAAACGATGTTCGCTTGAGGAAACATATTGCTCGATTTCGGCTAAGGTTTTCCCTATGATTTGTTCCGATTGGTATGTGGGAATAATAATGGAAATAAACATAATGTTGTCCGGGTACAGGATTAAAGTTCAAAAATAAGGATTCAATATTTCAAATTCAATATTACATACTAATAGCAAAAAACATTGACAACTTTTTAAAACAACTTGATACATATAAACAACACGGCTTATGCCGGCTCCACTTCGATTTCAAGCATCGCTGTAACCTGCTCCGCCAGCCGTTCGGCAGAGACTGCATCATCCGCGGTAACCAGTATGTCTCCGATACGGTCGGGACCGGTGGCAAATTCGCGTACATCCGCACCGGCTGGATAGTCAAAATTCACCTCGACAACACCCTCCATCTGTGCCACTTCTTCCGGTATGTTGCAGCGAACCAGTTTCCCCGTGCATGGTGCTTTTATAAGCAGGGATGCCACCGCAGGGCCGGATGATGGTTCTATCTCCGGACACTCACCCATTGCAAGTTCCAGGGCAACGTCGTACAGGTTTATACCATGATGCAGATTGACAATCTCCGGAAGGCCTGTGGCCCCGATACGGGCGCCGATTTCAAAGAGACGCACCCCGCCGGATGTGGCGATCAAATCTACATTACATAGCGCATCTTTTATATTGAGAGCTTTTACCGCAGCGCTGCACAACCGTTGCGTTTCACTCCGTATTTCATCCGGGAGGCCAAAGGGAAGTGAATGGCCTATGGGAACAGTTATCGGTGGCGGTGTTACAGTATCGTTGTGACAGAGGCAGTATTCCACTTCTCCGTTCAGAACAACCGCCTGTGCGCCAAATTCAACTCCTGTCAGTTGTTCCTCGATGAGAACCTCGCCTTTTCTGGAAACTCTCATCGCTGTGGCAAGAGCTGCTTCTATCTGTGACGGTTCTGAAACCACAGTGATACCACGCGAGCCTGAGCTGTCGGGAGCTTTAACGACTACAGGAAATCCGATTTCACCGGCAGCCGTCATGGCATCCCCGAGAGTACGTACTCTCTTAAAACGGGCAATGGGCACGCCTTTTTCAGCATACCTGTTCTGTGCGAGGATCTTATTGGTAGAAATCTTTGCCGTCTCAAGGCTGATACCAGGAAGCCCCCCATGTTCATGAAGATACGCTATTGTCGGGATTGAATACTCAGTGCCTGTGGACGTTACTCCCTCGATGTTATGTTTACGGACAAGCTTGAGAATTTCCTCACTGTCCGTAATATCCACTTCCCAGGATTCATCCGTTTTCCCCATCCCTGGATCGTCTTTTTTCATTGAGGCAACTGCAACCCAGTATCCTTTTTCAACCGCCCTCCTGATCAGCGGCGCCTGATAGACACCCCCGCCAAGAATTAATATTCTTTTCATTTATACTGCCTTCCGGTGGAACTGTACCGGGATCAGCCGCTTCTGTTGCCTTTATCCGGTGCGGCAGAAAATTCACCCGTATTAAATCACCAATTTATATTGAATTTAACGAATTTTCAATAAAAATGCCATAAATATAAAGCTAATAAATAGTCGTGCAGCCACATATAATCTATGGTATTCTACAATTTTCGATAAGTTTCATTCCGTCTTTTAAGTACTTTTTTCTTCAATCAGCTTTATTACTCAGCCGGATTTCCCTCCTGACTGCATTAACGACAGAAAATGCTTCATCGTTCGGATATGTTCTTTTTTAATAATATATAAATCGCTCACATTTGTTTCATAAAACTTAAGAATATCCTCACTGTACTCTGAACCCATAGAAAAATAAACTCCGAAAAGACTATAGAGTATCATTGGATTATTAACATCTCTGAACCTTTCCGGATTGAGGATTTCAGAAAATTGTTCCGTATGAAATTTTTCCAGAGAGGTTCTGCGCACAAACACTACCGCAAGCTTATCAAAATAAACAAGCTGCCACTGAGGGGATTTCAAAAAAGCGGCTGCCTGTTCGAAATATTTCAAATGGTTTATCAACGCGGTATTGAAAGGATATTTTGATGCAAAGCTTTCAAGCATGGGAATAGTTGGATTTTGCCTGAAACTGACATAATCATCCCAGACACCTGTCTTTTCGTATGGCCTGTGTCTCGGATCAAGAAAAACACCGTAGTCGGGATAGAGAGACCATATTACGTATCCGCCGGTTAAATAATCGTTGAAAAGCGGGCCTGGAAGATTATGATCCTTGATAAATTCAACTTCCTTAACCGGCACCAGATCGTCGGCTTTCGATCCGAACCAGGATTTATATGTGTTTATCGCAATTGTATTGTAGAAACAGAGCCCGGAACCGAACACGATCAAGAATAAAGCAAGAGGAATGGTTTTGTACGTTAAACGAAAGGCATCGCTCTTTTTGATCATGTAAGGAATCGAGAAAAGCCAGATGATAGGGAAATAGATACTCGCACGTGCCATATTCATTCCGAAAACAAAGAAGGCCGCGCCGATAACCGGTAATGCAATATCGAAAAACTTCTTTTTACGATAAGCATACACGAATGAAGTTAGAATAACCAACGCCATTATCATAAACGCCCATGCGGTATTGGTCCTTCTGAAAACATAGGCCGAAGGGAAGAGATACTGCCATCGGTTAATATACGCTGTGAGTATTTCAAACTGGCTCTTTTCACCGATCACCAACTTGCTTATAGTCTCAAGCGGATAACTGATTCCATGAGGATTTATAACGAGAACGACATAGGAAATAGCGGTACAGATCGCAAAGCTTCTGAGTACTTTTGCCGGTAAGGAATTTTTCGGATTGAAATAATAATTTCCTGTTTCGAGGAGAAGCGCAAGTGTAACAAAAAAAAGCCCGATAATGAAGCCGCCGTGGGTATTAATCCACACCAGAAAAAGTAACGGATAGAGATAAAACACACTCCTTGAGAACGATTTTGCATAGAAATAGATAAAAACAGCACAACTGAAAAACAGAATTGAGAACAATTCCGGCTTTATAAAAATTGCAGTCGGATTAATTGCTACCGCTACAAGCAGAAAACCCGCGATATGATTCAGTGAAATGCCTTCTTTCCTGAGTTTTACATAGTATAGAAATAACAGGGCAATACTCGCAATAATAACCAACTGCAAAATACTTAATCCGGCAAGAGCCGCGGCTTTATATAACAGATATAGAATCGAGCTCCCTATCCATGTGACATATTTCCACTCGCCGTCAGCCGGCGTCCACGAATAGGCAGTATGGTCAATGTTCCAGGTGGTATTTGTAACATAGTGCTCCCCGTATTTCAAATGCCACCATATATCGTAATCACCCCCATGATTCGGATAATATGCAACAACTGCCAGCGCAACTAACAGCAGAGATATACAAAGAACTGACTTCCTATGAGAAAATGATACGAGAGAGGTTAAATATGCAGGTGTGGATGATGAGGGTTTCGTTTTGTTACCAGTTTTTGCCTTTCTTTTTGCCATGAATACCAGCCTCGCTCTATTAATATTCAATTATAATCTTTCGGTACTGCTACTAAGATTACAAAAAAATCAATCCGCCACAATTGTTTTTTTCATGCCTGAAAACTCAGGAGATAATTCAATAAAGAGTTTTATTAACTCGATCATCCGCGTACGACACAGCCACATTTCCAGCCATCAGCGAGCGGAAGTGTTCTCCTCTGCCCTATTTTTTACTCTTTAAAAAACTACTTGACATATATGGTATTTACTATTATACTATGTTGCAAGAAAAGGAATTTTATACGGAAGGGGAAAAAATGGCATTATACGAATACAAATGCAATAAATGCGGAAAAGTTTCTGAAATACTTGTGTTCTCGGCAGACGAGGCTACGGTATGCAAGCACTGCGGCTCCAACGACCTTGAAAAGTTGCTGTCAAGCTTTGCAGTTTCGATGGCTCCATCATCCTCATCTAATCCGCCGCCTCCGAGCTGTCCGATGAGCGGTAGTTGCGGAAGCTCATGCGGATTGGGCTGACAGCGGGTATTTACCGGTTTTCGGCGCCGGAATATTTTATTTTAAAAAGGCGGTTTATTATTCACCGCCTTTTTTTATGTTCAGCGGCAAGCATTAAGCCTGTTCATTGAGCGTTAACGAATCACATATCCTGCTCCCTTTTTATGTACTCGCTA
>JABHYP010000262.1 GCA_018656855.1 Candidatus Latescibacterota bacterium
ATCGGTACGTTGTGCTCTGACGCAGCGCGGGCGACCTCCCGGACACGACGGGTTGAGCCAATATTACCCGGATTTATCCGTAGTTTGTCAATTCCCGCTTCCAGCGCGAGCAAGGCAAGTTTGTGGTTGAAATGAATATCCGCTATGAGAGGAACATCTATCTCTCGTCTGATTTTATGAAGTGCTTCTGCGGCATCTCTGTCAGGCACAGCAATTCGCACCATGTCGCAGCCCGCCGAGGCCAGTTGCCGTATCTGTTCGACTGTCTCAGTGACATTCCTTGTGTCGGTGTTAGTCATGGACTGCACTGTGACCGGGTTTCCCCCGCCGATGGGAATACCCCGTACCATTATACTGCGTGTTTCTTTTCTGGTATACATTATTAAACAGCGCTTTTTAGAGTTAATAACATGCAAAACACCATGCCCTTACGTGGCTACTTGAAACAAATGCGGGCGCTCATCTATCTATAAGTAACTATCGTTTCTTTTTTTGTCAAGATTTCCTTTTTCAACTGCGTTTGATATGGCGCAATGCAATTCATTGCTGTGTGAGTATCAATGTATTATTCACAATAATTGAATTGAATGAAAATTTCCATGAATCAAACGTATTTTGTAGGAGTTTGATTAATCATATTCTTACGTGTTATGTTTATTTAATGTTTATCTCTTTGTTACTTCACAATAATATGGAAAATATTTTTATGAATTAACCGGGTCATTACTTTCCACATGGTCAAGTGGTTGTAGCCCTTCCTCAAAATACCGGTGAAAAACCCGGGGAAGCCGATGATAATGGATATCCCGTATGGCGTCTGAAAAATCCCTTGAGTTGAGCGTGTTCCAGAACATAATGGTCTTACCATTCAAATTTTCTTTTTCCGCATCACTCAAAAGAGCGGCGAATGTTTTTCCTGTATATGTCCCATCCAGTTTAATATCTTCGGTTTTTTCCATGAGGCGTAACGCTTCTATTCCCTCTTGTGTAAAAAGAGCGTAATTTTGGCCGAAAAAGCCCTTCTTAATACCAATTTCCTCCTCTGACAATTCAATTATCGGGAACGATGGGTCGGATGTGTGGAGAAAATCATTGGTTTTTCGAAAAAGGTCAATGAAATTGCGTTCGTTTGTAACAGCTTCAGGCACTACCATCACAGGGATTAAACGCGATGTGAGCTGCGCCGCCCTAAGCCCGAGCAGCAATCCTGCTGCAGAACCCATAGATCCCAGCGCAATATAAATACGGTCGGGTTCAGGTATCTTTCCTTGTCTGATCTGCTCTTTTAATTCAAATGCCGCATTGACAAAACCGACAGTACCAAGCGGAGATGTCCCGCCAAAAGGTATAATTTCCGGAGAACATCCGTATTTCTTTTTATGTAATGTAAGCTGGCGCTTCATTCCGGTATTTAAGGAGTTCTTATCCGGGAAATAGTGAAGTTCAGCGTTACAATGATAGCTCATTAGGAGATTCTTGCGGATATAGCGGGCATTGGGCTGAGGCATAAGCATGGATATACTCCTCAATCCCACCTTATCAGCATAAACAGCAGTTGCCAGGGCATGATTGGAACCTGCGGCGCCAAAAGTCATTACCTCTTTCGCACCGGATTGCAATGCTTCGCCCAGAAGAAACTCTAACTTTCGTATCTTGTTGCCGCCGTATATATTACCGCTCAAGTCATCACGCTTTATATACAGATCACGCACACCAATTCTCTCTCCCAGATTCTCAAGTTTTTCTGCCGGTGTTGGAAATTCTCCGAGGGAGACATAGGGTATTTTTTCTTTTAGTAGCGGAAAGTCTTTTAATAACTGAATCATAGATATTTTCTCTTCCGGGCAAGTTTAATTCGGTTCAATTCAAATCAATTATTTTTTCAATGTCACCACAGACACTCCAGCCCCGCCTTCATTCCAATTTCCGAGTCTGTATGAGTCTACAGAGGCATGTTTATCGAGATATGCTTTTATCTTTTTCCTCAATGCCCCCGTGCCTTTCCCGTGAATAATATGTGCGGTTTCAATCCCCGAAACATAAAGGCGGTCAAGAAAGCTATCAAGAGCTTCATGAGCCTCGTCGAATATCATTCCTCTCAAGTCTATCTCGTTTGTAGTAATGCCTGTAGACTTCGCACTCACTCTCACGACTTGTTTGTCCTTCTTCTTCGATATGCCATTTTCAAAAAGATCACTTGCGTTTACGATTATCGACGCTTTGCTTTTTCCTACACGAATACGGGCTCTTTTGCCGCCATCCAGCACTTCCTCAACCGCGGCGGTTGAACCAAGCGAATCAACCCATACCAATGATTCTTCTGTCAATTTTCTCACCCGTTTTCTGTCAACTTTCTTTTTCTTTTTCGGGATTCGCGCTCGAACATGTTTTAATTCTTCCTCAAGATCGCTGACACGTGATTTCGACTCCTTTATGGCTTCACTGGAAGCTTTTTTCTCCCGTATCGACTTTACGGTGGATTCTATCAGGCGGTTGGCATCCTTCACAAGCTTTTGTGATTCGGTTATCGCCTCGCTCAAGAGTTCGTTTTTTCTTTTCGTAATTTCATCGAGTTTCTGTTCGTATTCCTCTCTAACCGCTTCCAGTTCTTTCCGCTCGGTTGTTGCTGCAAGGCGTTCTTTATCCGCCTGTCGCAGATGCTCCTCCATTTCAGTGATCAGACCTTCGAGGCTTTTCCGTTCATTTCCTGTAAGTAACACAGCCTCATTGAGAATATCTTCCGGCATACCCATCCTGGCGGCGATATCAAAAGCGTAAGAAGAACCGGGAACACCCTTCCTGAGGCTATATGCCGGACGCAAATTTTTCTTGTCAAATTCCATCGAAGCGTTGATAACTCCTTCGGTCTCATGTGCGAAAACCTTTAAGCCCTCGTGATGCGTGGTAGCAATGGTAACAGTGCGGATACCGGTCAGTTTTTTCAAGACGGCAAGAGCAATGGCTTCTCCATCGGAAGGATTTGTCCCGCCGCCAAGCTCATCTAAAAGCACAAGCGATCCAGGTCCTGCTTCACGGAGGATTGTTACGATTTGTTTCATATGTGAAGAAAACGTACTTAGGTCATCCTCGACAGACTGTTCATCGCCAATATCGGCGAATATCCCCGAAGGTAAAAACAGTGATGTGCCAGAAGCCGCGGGAACCGGCAGACCAGAAAGCGCCATAACTGTCAAAAGCCCGACCGTTTTAATTGCGACCGTCTTCCCCCCCGCATTCGGGCCTGTTATCACGACTGTAACATACGAATCTCCAACATCGATATCGAGTGGAATAACCGACGCACCCTCACCCTTCTTGCGGTATTTCCAGGCAAGCAGAGGATGCCGTCCCTTTTTAATACATACCAGAGGCTCGTCGCTAATCGTCGGAATAACGCCATCAAGCATGACTCCAAAACGCGCTTTCGCCTTGATGACGTCAAGACGGATGAGAGTATCCTGGTTTTGACTGATGGCATCGGCCACAACAGCAATTCGAGCGGTCAATTCTATGAGGATACGCACTATTTCGGCACGCTCAGCCATCTCGAGTTCGCACACGAGATTGTTACCTTCAATTGATGCAAGCGGTTCGATGAACAGTGTTTTGCCGGTTTGTGACCTGTCATGTACAGCACCGGGGACGCGTTTTTTCATGTACTCGTGAACCGGTATGACAAATCGTCCGTTCCTGATGGTAATGATACGCTCGGACGTTATATCCTCCGACAGTTCTGCAAGAGTTTTTTCTACGAGGTTTCTCAGAGAGCTTTTCGCCCGTGTAAGTTTACGTCGTATGGAACGAAGTTCCGAAGATGCCTCATCAGCGATGGTAAGATCTGGTGTGATTGTCTTTCTGATGTGTTTTTCAAGGTCTTCGTGAAGTGACAGCGCTACGACAATATTCCATGCCGATGGATATTTTTCATTTTTTCCCTCGAAATATTTTCGGACGAGCCTTGTGGTTTCAAGGTTATCGGCAACAGCGACAATATTCTCAATTCCAAGATTATAACCCTTGACCTTTAGTCGGGGAAAGAAATCGCTGACTGAGTGTACAGACAAATCAGGGAGAGAATCATCAAACCTGATTGCCTCCATAAATTCTTCAACTTCTGCTAGTATTTCTCTAACATCTTCGACATTACTATACGGAGACAAAGAGGACAAACATAACCTGCCTTCATCTGAATCGGCAAGATCAGCGACTATTTCCCTGACACGATCATACTCAAGGACATGAAGAGCATGTTGATTATATGATGCTTGGCGGAATGGTTTTGTCATCTTGTTTATGTTCGGGTTCGACGGGTGCAGGTATATACCGCCGGTATAAAGGAATTACGGACTTTTTTGCCGGTGGTACTATTTCTGAAAGGAGTGTAATAAGATGTTTTGCGCTGATGGAATTATCGTATTGTTTTTTAAAAAAGCTTCCATCGGGAGAGAATGATATTGCGGTGGCAATCAAACTGGTTAGTAAAAGCGCTTTTATTATCCCGAAGGCGCACCCGAGTCCGGAATCAATAAATCCGACAGGTGTCATCTGTACCATTTTATGTACCGCAAATGCAATAAGGTGAAACACGCATGTCCCGGCAATCAGGATAACAATAAAAGCCAGTGGGATTGAAATCCCCGGTGAAAGAAACTTTATCGTAAGAGCCGCTTCAGTAATATGGCCGGGGAAAAAGGCCATCAGAAAAACAATTGCGATAAAGCCGACAAGCTTGATAACTCCACGCAAAAAACCTTCCCGGTAACCGCTAAAAGCCAGGAAAAGCGTAATAATTAACGCTAATAGATCGAAAACATTTACCATCGTTTTCCCCTGTTAAGCCACTGAAAGATAAAGTATAAAAAAAAATGAAAACGGTAGTCAAATTATACAACATGACTACCGTTTAGAAATAATTCAATGCATTTCACTATCTCAACGCGAAAACATCTTTTCCAGTTTCATTCTTTTACGCTTTGAAGCGTTAAGTTTGCGTTTTTTTCTCTCGCTGGGTTTTTCGTAATGTTGATGCTTCTTCATTTCAGAAATAATTCCTGCTTTCTCGCAGGCTTTTTTGAATCGTTTTAACGCTCTTTCAAAAGTTTCTTCTTCTCTAACCCTTACGCCCGGCATCAGGAAAATCAAACCCCCTTCATGCTGCTTATTAAGTTTAAAATAAAAGAAATTCAAAAATAACAATTAGGCAAAATACAAATAAATTTTCTAAATTACAAGAAAAAATTTCTTGGGCTTTTTACAATTTTTCTTAATCCCATCCGATATTGACTTTTACAAACGTCCCCGATATTCTGTATTCCTCCATTTTCCTGTATTTTCTGTCAAAATTTATCTCGTCAAGCTTAAATCCGCATGAAGCCCAGATATTGTAGCCGAAATAATTCGTCCTGTTTTGTATCTGGAGGCAGTATGTTTTCCGAGTGTAATCATTATGGGCCTGGACATAGTCTTTGTAAGCAAACTCAAAACCGTCAAATCCCTGGAGTGCAAGCGCAATATCGGTGCTCGGGGAAACAATATATTTAATCATAACAAGTGGCATACGTATCAGGTAATGGTCAAGCGGCTGCAAAGATTCGGAGCGGGCTTTTTTGTAAAAGCGGAATTTAAGCCCCGGTGAAAATACCCAGTTCCCCAATTGCTTTGTATATACAAGTTTATTAACCATTGAATAGGTTTTGACTAAATCTTGAGGCTGGAAAGTGCCATCGTACATTGTACCTTCAAGCTGGTCGTTGTTCTCAAACTTCATATAGTTTTGGAGCGTTATCGAAGGAATCGCCCTGATACTGGAATCTACCCAGAGCCTCTGCACGTTGGAATTCCTGTACCATAGCTCATCATAGAAAATATCACGGTCAAATCGCCCATATGAACCACCACCGCCGGGTTGGTTATAGTTATCTCTAAAATACGTTCTTGCCTGTATATATTGATCACGGATATTATCCTGTATTTTCTCATACCGGTATTCAGCATATAGCTTTCCAATGTCAAACACATTGTAATTCACCTGTAATTTGGCATAATCATCTTTTTCCCTGTAAGATGATGCTGCTACACCCTGAGTGTGGAAAGAACCGGCAATAAAACTCACACTTTGAATCGGTGATAACCTAAAAAATAAATGATGTCCCTCGCGGTCGAGTCTGTAGGGCAAATCAAATTTCATGTCATCTTCGCGGACATCAGGGATGGTGTTATTATTATAATCGTTTCCAAAAATGAAATCATCCGGATCTATATCAAAGTTTAAGAAAGGTTCATCATAGTCAGGTATTTTATTCAAATTCTTATTGGTGTCAGCTATACCGTCATTGTCAGCATCATTTCCGGGAAAAACGCCGTCAGGATCGTCTGATGATATAATTGACGCACCCATTGCCCGCTGAAGCAACATCTGGTCAGGATACTGGTCATCGTCATCATTGTCCTCAACCGTTGTAACCCTGGTAGTATTGTTACGGCGCATGAGATTTAGTTGATTCTGACCAAAAAAGAAGTCCATATATGGACGGTAATTTTTACCCATTTTGAATATTTCACCTGCAAATCCGAAATATGACCAGTCCTTCTCGGCTGTTAAATAGTACGCATTATCATTTTTAAAAAAACGGTGTCCTTTACGAGGAGGGAGACCGGCCACAATTTGCTGAGGTTTCCCGGTTCCGGCAAGACCATCGGCAAACATGTAAGTATGAATATTGTTAACAAACTCACCTTTTATCTTGAATCCGTGATAATTAAAATCGGCATCGATCCCATACATAACATTTGCCACTTCAAAACCGAAATCAAGCGTTAATGTGGTTACATTCGAACCGTCCTTAACATTTCCTTCGCACTGAGCCTCTGTCCTCCAGTATGTAGCATCGTACCA
>JABHYP010000263.1 GCA_018656855.1 Candidatus Latescibacterota bacterium
GGAAGCGGTAATATAACCATTAATGATGATTTAAATTTTGTCGATGCCAATACAACACTGATAAATAACAATACTGCTACAATTAGTATTCTAGCGGACCTGTTGTTTAACAATGATAATTCCGAGCTGATAAATAATGGTAACATAACAATTACCGATGATGTCATTCTCGGCTTCGGTGATGATGACAATTTGATAACCAACAATTCTGCTGGAGTCCTTAACGTTGGTGATCGTATCAACTCAGGAAGCAGTAGGTTTGTAGTTAGTGCCTGCAAGAAATCTTTCAATTAATTGTCACACAATGATTTAATGTTGAAAACTTGTTTGAATATAGCTGATTTCTCTCTTGGTTATTATGCTGAAAATGCAGATATTCAGTGTATTAAGCAAAAGAGATTCGGATATTATAGCCATCACATCAAACAAGGTTCAGTTATGAGAAAATCGTTCGAACAACAAATGATTCTTGGCAGTATACCCATCAGCGAGACAAAGATTACAACCAAGAGACGCAGCGGTGCTTTTCCGGGGTTGTGCTTCGCACTGAAAGAGATATTCATCACCCCTAAATGGAACGAGAAAGTATTTAAGATACTGAAGGCAAAGATCACTGCAGGCAAGAAGCAAACCGGTCGTCCTGGTATGAATCTATGGCAGATATTTGTATTGTCCCAGGTTAGATTGTTAAAGGATCTCAGCTATGATGATCTGCATGACCTAGCTAATAATCATTCTTTGATTCGTCAGATTATGGGTATTGAGAAGGGCTTTGGATATGAGAGGTATGAGTTTGAATACCAAACCATTGTTGACAATGTATCACTTCTTGATGATGAGACTGTACGGGAGTTGAACGAGGTTATCGTTGAGTTTGGTCATGAAGTGTTTAAAAAAAAAGAGGCGGAAGCATTGTGCTTAAAGACCGATAGTTTTGTGGTAGAGAGTAATGTACATTTTCCGACCGATTACAACCTGTTGTGGGACAGTGCCCGCAAATGCCTTGACATGGTGGATAAGTTCCGGGAGAAGTACCCGATGGAAGTTGTGGGATGGAGGAAAATGCACGATTGGTACCGCCTGATGAAAAACTCGATGAGAGCTGTAGGCAAGGCCTCCTCATCAGGGGGCAAAGGTAAAGAGCAACGGATAAAGCGGGCTGTACGCTATTATCTGTCAAAGGCACGGGCACTACAGGATAAGCTTGAGGGATCAAAAGAAATGTTACCGCAAAGGGATACCATGGATCTGTTAATCAGGCTGGAATTAGATCAGTATATGGGGTTCCTGGAGAAACACATTGACTTGCTTGAGCGTAGAAAAATAAAGGAAGAGCAGATCCCTCATGAGGAAAAGGTGTTTTCCATTTTCGAGGAGTATACTGAATGGATCACCAAAGGGAAATTACACCCCAATGTGGAACTTGGAAAGAAGCTGGCCATTACCACTGATCAGTACCATCTGATCGTGGACTACCGGATTATGGACCATCAGAGTGACTCTGAGATTGTCAAGCCTCTGGCAGAGCGTCTTACTGTCCTGTTTGATATTACAAGCTGGAGCTTTGATAAAGGCTTCTGGCATAAGGATAACAAGGCATTGTTGGAAGAGTGTGTCGGGAAAGTAATCATGCCCAAGAAGGGAAAGTGTAATAAGCAGGAACTGGAGGAAGAACGCCAGCAGCAGTTTAAGCTGTTAAGAAATAAGCACAGCGCAGTGGAATCAAACATCAATGAGTTGGAGTGCAGGGGACTGGACCGGTGCCCGGACCGGGGGTATGGGAACTTCAAAAGATACATTGGACTGGCTGTCGGGTCATACAACCTCCGGCGCATTGGGCAGGAGTTGATTGCGATCCAGAGGGAAGAACAGCAATCGAAAGAAAGAGAATTTAGACGAGCGGCTTAACCACTGCTCGAAACATATAAGTATTGTAGTTCAGGGTAGATTTGCATGTCTGAAAGTCAGAAATTATGACCATAATTGATCAAATGAATTGACTTAAAGGAAAATCCGGGAAAAAACAGTAATTATTGCTGGCTTTTCAAACGATCACCCTGCATTGAAAATGGAAAAATTGATAGAAATTCAGAAAATGAGGAGTTTTCTGTCAAGCACTAGTTAATAATTATGGTGTAATAGACCAGAATGGTGTATTTTCAAATATTGCTGCAGGAGAGGTTCAGGCTTATAACC
>JABHYP010000264.1 GCA_018656855.1 Candidatus Latescibacterota bacterium
CGGTACCATTGCAAAGGAGTACATTATTATCTATCCCACCCCAAAAGATTAGATCGGGATAACCTTTTCTTAACTTTTTTATGTCCAGAATATCCGGTTCCAGTGGATTTATTCCATCCGCACCGGCTTTTATTATATCCGGGATAACGGAAGTAATATCTCCCTCAGAATGGTAAATTACCCTGATACCATGATTATGCCATTCATCAATCAATGATTTCAATCTAGGAAAAAATTCACTTCTCAGAAATTCAGGTGAAAACATCAGGCCCTGTGTTGATGCTATATCGCAGTAAATGCACGCAAGCGGAGAAAGTTCATAATCCGCACACCTGCTTATTCTTCTTTTTTCATGTTTACACAGTTCATCAAACCATTCTACAAGAAGGCCATAGTCATCTGCTAACAAGTATGAAAATATTTCCATTCCAGCCATCATGTAACATGTATCGAGATGTGCCGGGCTTCCGGTATGCATCAACACTGTGTCCTTGAGCCAGTTTTGCTCCATTAAGAAATCATCCCGATAATCACTCTGCCCTAAACCCCACATGCCGGTATTTCCGGCAAAACTCCACATAATATCTGGTTCAGACCTTTTTATTTCCATTATTATGTTCTTTATCCAGGGCTTTGCTTCTTCAACTGTTTTAAAAGGCCTGTCGATTATGACTTCTGTCCATTCCGTAACCTGGTAGGTTAATCCTAATCTCTTCTCTTTATGGGGATCTAACGAAGGTGCAAGGTCAAATGCATAATCAACTTTTGAATTACCAACCGCTCTGCAGATTTCCTCAAGCGTCCATCTCCCTTTTTCTTTCGTCTTATGGAAATGGTTTATAAATCCCCAGTGTTGAAAAAGGCCGTCTCCTATCGGTACTCTGTCCGGTACGTTGAGGTTCAGTACGGCTTCCACTCGCTCCCTCGGAGTCATCTCAATATTCATTACGAATGTCCTTTTTACTCCGAAAATATGTTTCAGGTTTCAAATTCAAAGTTTTTTTCTTTTGCCGTAAAAAGGCGCAAAAGATAATTGGTCAGCGTGCAGGGGTAATCCTATATGATTACCATAAAGATTTAAACCAAGATTTCCGGGATTAAAAGGATTACCATGATTGAAATTCGGAATATTATTTCAAGATTCCTTACCGAATTCCCGCGTAGCGGCAAAAATAAATCCGGGCAATCTCATAAATAATGTGCGAGATTGTTTATTTCATGTTATATGCTTTATCAAGCATTCTGCGGACAACATCCAGCACAATATCATAAGCTTCCGGGATGAGCATAGTTGAGGTAACCTCTTTCGTCTCATACCCGCCTTTACGTTCAAATGCCCTTTTGGTGGTGATATACCCGTTCCATCCATTTGCAAGTCCCACAACAGAAGTATGCTCAAAAGGTGAATTTTCACATATTTCGTTGCCCAGCTCAATAAAAACTTCACAGGGAACGGCAACACATGCCCAGTTGTCCTGTGCAATTACCTTGATAGTAAGAGGAAGCACAGGTTTGGAAGCTCGCATCTTTTCGAGAGTTCGTATCTCATTTGCATAAAAATTTGCCCAGAACGAAGTTTCGAACAGATCCGCTAAAGACATAGCAGGGGCTTTTATTTGCCCGTACAATTCTGAACCGTAATCGCTCAGCGTTGGCGTTTCGGTGGAAATATCCGTGTGTTTATTTGCCCACTCCACCAGGTCAGCATCTATCCTGCGCCGGGGAATTTCGATTGTTTCATGAAGCAGACGTATTTTCCCGCCAGAAAGTGTTTTACTTTCTTCAATTAATTCGACCGCTCGCTGGCCAATAGCTTCTCCCATTATTCTCGTCCATTCAACACCTACTTCATTTTGAGAGCTATTTAAGGGATTTACCTGGCATATATTACCGCTGGCGCTCTGTAAAAAAAGAGCCACCACATCGGAACCAAGTTTTTTTGTGATATATTCTGTCACTTTCCCCGGATAATCGGAACTGATCATATCATTGTCTCGTTTCATAACAGTCGCATGGCAGCCGTAGTTGACAGCCACACCTAACGGCTTTCCTTCGCTGTTACTCGAATACCAGAGAAAAATATTCTTCGAATCCGGGCCTTCCGGTTTCACTATATGCGGGTCATTTTTCAAAGGATGGGTTTCTATGGTACCGTCAGACATTATAAAACGCCGGTTAAATGCGTAACCCTCTAATTGACCATTTGCAATAAAAAGTGTACCTTCAACGCAATTTGCTTTTGCATCCTGTATTGCCTCGATAATCCCGTCTTTATATCTTGTGATATAACTCTTATCCGCCTCCATGCCAAAAATATCAACCGTATTCGGTCCGCTGTGAGTATGTGTTGCACATACAACTATATTGTCTGCCGGTATACCGGATGCAGCCTCGGCTTCCTCTCCTATTTTTCTCGCCATTTCATTGGGGATGGTGAGCACATCACAGCTTACAAAGACAACGCTTGTTTCCCCGTCGTCCAGATACATTGCCGATGCATAAAGATTGCTTTCAACACCGCGCGCAGGCAGGCTGATTAATTGTCCGCTCAGATATGTGCCTGTCGGAGGCGTAATATCAATTCTTGAAAAACCGATATTCATAGAATTTTCACCTTTCAAAATATCTTTTTCAGCGCATGCATGAGAAGCGATGAGGAATATTACAGATAATGCGTATAGAATAAGAACTCCGTTTCTTGAGCGCATTTGATCCTCCTAAATAAAAATCCGATATTTGAATACAATGAAAAATATTACTAATTACCCATAAAATAGATAGATTACTAAACTTCTACAGATATTTTTTCCCGTGAACTTCTCTGAGCCAGTTCAATCATCTTCATGGTGGTAATAGCCTCATCAAGTCCCGAAAGCGGCGGGGAACCTTCGAGCAGGCATTTTCTCACAATGTAGTCAAATGCATGCTGGAATGTATCCTCATAGTCCGGCCACTGGAGGCTGCCCCAGCCGGATTCATGATAAACAAGAGCATCATGACCCGAAATGTTTACTCCCCCTTTTGTTCCTATTAGCTTGTACATCGAAAACCATGAGTTTGCGGTCAGGTCATCCGCCGTCCAGTTTCCCAGGAGCACAGCCATAGCGCCGCCGGGATAATGAAGATGAACGGTGGTCAGATCGTCGTCCTTACAGTCGGTATAATGAAGCGATTCCTGCTGTGCGAAAATACGGTCCGGTTTGCCCATGAGAAAAAGTGAAGAATATATCAAATGATACATTGCGGTAACGAGAACGCCATGATAGTGAGAAGCCCACTCTTCGGGCATGTTCATCACCTCGGAGAAAAATCCGAAAGTAATAGCGCCTAAACGTCCCTCCTCTATCAATTCCTTCGCTTGAATCATTCTGGGGCGATAGACATAGTTATGCATGGGGATACAGTAGCGACCGGCTTTTTCTGAGGCGGCCTGCATTTCGATTACGTGAGCGGAATTTTCTCCGGGGGGTTTTTCTACGATAACATGTTTTCCCGCATCAAGCGCCCGAAGGGTGAAATCGTAATGAACAGAATCAGCAGCAGTAATGTCAACCACATCGACACTGTCATCCGAGAGAAGCGCATCGTAATCAGGATAACCGCTGACCTGCCACTGTTCAGACAGGCGTTTCAGCTTGTCACTGTTGCGTGTCCACACTCCAGTAAGCCTTGCATTATCGCACATTTCTATGGCGCGTCTGTGCTGCTGTGACACATCACCCAGTCCTGCAATAGCAATATTTATCGGTGAATCTAATATCTTCATGTATACCCGCCTCTATGTTTCAGACACAATAATTCATATTTGACACTATTTTCTTATTGAAATACAATATAATCAATTGACATACTTTGTAGGTTAAATATTCCTGCCTGACCATTATAATAGAATATTAATTATTGATATGTTAACATTACTTAAGGCCGCGAGCGATACGGAATCCCGTATGGTAGCTCTGTTTGAGACCCGCCCAGTTGCAGAAACAACTACGGGCAGCAGAGCGACAAACCGAGGGTTCGCTGAACCAGTCTCCTCCGCGTGTCACACGCAAATCGAAATAATAGTGGTAAACCGGATCGGCTTCGCCATCTGTAAGGTATCTGCCATAACACATGCCAGGCACCCAATTGTCATTGCAAAATTCAAATACATTCCCGTGCATATCATAGAGCCCCCATGCATTCGGTTCCTTGAGAGCTACCGGATGGGTTATGCCGCCGCTATTTGTAATGTACCATCCGGCTTTTTCGAGATCTTTCTCGGTATTTCCACTGTAGAAATGAGTTGTTGTTCCGGCACGGCATGCGTATTCCCATTCCTCTTCGGTCGGCAACCTGAAACCGTTCCCGGAAAAATCGCATTCCCTGGTTTTTTCATCATAACAGGGATCAAGACCCACAGTTTCACTTAGCTTGTTACAGAACTTTTCGACATTATCCGCACCCATGTTTGTTACCGGGAGGTTATCATCGCCGGTAAATCTGGAAGGGTTGTTCTCCATTATTTTCCTGTACTGCCCCTGTGTGACCGGTGTTTCTCCAAGTTGGAAAGCTTTCAGTTTTACACGGTGTACAGGCTGCTCGTCGGGATAGTATTTATTGACATTTTCGGGCAGCGCCGGATCATGCCTGTAAACATGTCCCATCATAAAACCGCCGGCAGGAATTGTAACCAACGGTATGCCTTCAATTTTTTCTATTTTATTCATGATGTTTGCTCCTTGAGTTCTGGTTACGTATCAGGCTTTTTTGGGGTATCCGCCTTAGCTTAGCTTCTGAATGCCGGAATATCGCGCTTCAAAGCCCAGTGAGCGCCGCGCCAGTACAATTCCCGATAATTCGGGTCCTGGAAAGCAAAGTATGTATGTCCTGCGGTCAGCCCCACGACTCTCCCTTTTCCTTGCTCGAGACACCATCCCGCATAATCATGGCGTTTATCGGAATATC
>JABHYP010000265.1 GCA_018656855.1 Candidatus Latescibacterota bacterium
GCCATGACCATCCTGGCAACCCAGAAAAAGATAATTTCCTGTGCGGTCGATAAAGTGTTTGTGGGATAGAACGCCTTTAGTTCTGAGGTTTCTTCAGGCCAGCCGAAAGTTGAAAAAGGCCACAACCACGAACTGAACCACGTTTCGAGCACATCGTGATCCTGGGTAATATCGGCTTCTCCGCAGGCACTGCATTTTATCACCGGTTCCTCTGAAACCATGATGTTGTTGCACGAGTCACAGTAATAGACCGGAATCCTGTGTCCCCACCAGAGCTGCCGCGATATGCACCAGTCACGGATATTATTCATCCAGTTTAAATAGACTTTTGTCCACCGGGCAGGGTGGAAGGTGATCCGGTTTTTATTGACAGCCTCAATCGCCGGTTCGGCAAGAGGCTTCATACGGACAAACCACTGGTTGGAGAGATAGGGCTCAGTAATGGTGTCACATCGGTAGCAGTGACCAACAGCATGTTCGTGTTTCTCGATTTTCTCCAGCAATCCGAGTTCAGTAAGTGTTGATATCACCTTTTCACGTGCTTCTTCGCGGGAAAGCCCCTCAAAGTCAGCTCCCGCCAAGGCGTTCATGGTGCCATCCTCGTTTATGACCACCAGAGGTTTAATGCTATGACGCTGCCCGATTTCAAAGTCGTTCGGATCGTGCGCGGGAGTGACCTTAACAGCTCCGGTACCGAATTCAGGATCGACAAAATCATCAGCTATCACCGGTATCTCACGGTTTACAATCGGCAGTATGACAGTCGAACCAACCAAATCACTGAAACGCTCATCTGCTGGATTGACCGCGACCGCAACATCGCCGAGCATTGTTTCAGGCCGTGTTGTGGCAACAGTTACGCCTCCCAAGCCGTTTTTTTCCGGGTATTTGATATACCAGAGACTGCCCTCCACATCCCTATGCTGTGCTTCCTCGTCCGAAAGTGCGGTCTGGCACCGAGGGCACCAGTTAATGATGTATTTTCCACGATAAATCAGCTTCTTTTCATACAGCTTGACAAAAACCTTAGTGACTGCTTTCGACAGTCCTTCGTCCATGGTGAACCGCTCCCGCTGCCAGTCACAGGAGCATCCCATACGTTTGAGCTGTCCGATAATAATGCCACCCGTATCTTCTTTAAACCGCCAGACTTCTTGAAGAAAAGCTTCCCTGCCCAGTTCATGGCGGGTTTTTCTATGTTCTGCGGCAATCTTTTTTTCCACGACATTCTGTGTTGCGATTCCGGCGTGGTCGGTGCCGGGCATCCATTCCGTGACAAATCCCTGCATTCTCTTGAAACGGATAAGGATATCCTGTATGGTATTATTAAGCGCATGGCCCAGATGAAGCCTTGCGGTCACATTCGGAGGAGGAATAACGATTGAATATGCCTCAAGATCACTTTCGGGATCAGCATGAGAAAAACTATTTTCTTCCCAGTATTTCTGCCATTTTTCTTCAATAATATCAGGATTGTACAATTTGTCCATATCGGGCAAAGCCACTCGTTCCTCCAGTATATAACTTTATGATTACATTTCAATTAAATTAGTAATTTCACATATGCTTATCAGCAAAATATAATAGATATAGAGAATGAAGTCAATGATATTGGACGCCTTGCTGGCCATCCGTTTCCACCGCCGCCGGAATTCAGCAAACAGAATCCAGTAGTGAATAAACATGCTCTTTTCATTAACGGGTACTCGAAAAAATGCAAACTTAGAGAGGGCTTTTCCTTTACAGGTACGCTCATTGTGTTGCAAGATAGCGAAGAGATTAAGACTTTTCTGAGTATTCATCGTCTGTGTTAATCTCTTGCTGTAACACCAGAAAAGGTCACCTGTTTCCATTGAAAGAAGTTGCCCGTAAAACGAATATGTATTAACTTTATTTGCATAAGGTTTTATCAGCGCATAAAAATTATTAAGGAGATGAATCAGAAATGAAAACACTTTATAAGGGCTATGCGGGTATTTTTCTCGCAGGTATTACCTGTTTTGCCATTTTCTCAGGATGCGGTAAAAAGCCTGAAATAAAGGCACGCGCTTCCCGCACTATAGTATTTTTCGGAGACAGTATTACCTATGGTTATGGTGTTGACAGGGAGAAAGAGTCCTTTTATGCTCGTATCAGCAAAATAATGGAATCCGGATTATATGGAGATATTAAAACTATTAATGCCGGAGCCAGCGGAGATGATACCTCGGAGGCTCTCAAGCGCGTTAAGACAGATGTGAGCGCTCATAATCCGGATATTGTTGTGATTGCTTTCGGATTGAACGACTGTCAGAATAATTCGATGACACCACAGAAATTCAGGAAAAATATACTCGCCATGATTGCCACCATGCCCGCGAAAACCAGAGTAGTTATAGCGACATCAAACACGTTTCTCGAGGGGGGGCGGTCATTATGGAAAAACCTTAATGACTCGTTCGAGAAGTATATGAAAGAATTAAGAAGCCTCGCCGGGGATAATGGATATCCCATTATTCATGTCAATACAGCCTGGGAAAATCATATTCGCCAGGACGAAAGACACAAAGAATCCTTGTATACCGATCCCACCCATCCATCTGCCAAGGGACACAGGCTAATCTATGAAACATATATGGACGTTTTAAGAAAGATCATTATGGAATGAAATGGTACATTTGATTTATGATTGTAAATTGAGAAATTTCTTTTACCCGAATTATTCATAAATTTTACCGTAGAGTTCGCTGAGATAAATAAATGGTGTATTTTTTGGGCCTTAAAATACTGATATACCCTTTTTAAATTTTTTATTGTATTCCTCTGTGTAATCTGCGTTCTCAGCGGTGAAGAAATTTTTTTATGAATACTCCGGATTTTACAGCCAACAGAATATATTTCTTGAATATATATTGTTATTCTATCCATTTTTGAATCCAGAATCAGGATTCGGAATAGAGAATTCAAGCCGGAACTTCCAGAAAAAGATAAAAATGATAAAAACATTTGTTTCTTTCTGTGTGATGCTGTTTCTTTTTGTGTCCGCCACCCATGCCTATTCGCTTGATGAGGCAAGCCTGCCTTTTACCCGCGTCGATACTACTTTTCATGCTGAAGCTCTTCCGATTGCAATACCTCTTAAAGGCGGACCGCTGCGAATACTTTTCATTGGCCGGCGCGAAAGCGTAGGAAGATTGAGCGTCGAGATAGCTGCCAGGCTGGAGTGCCGTTTTGAATCGCTCATGACTCCGGACAGAAATAATTTCGGTACAGTAAGCCCCCGGGATGGCTTCCAGGCAGAAGTTCTCACCGAACAAGCTATTATCACACGATTGATTGATCTCATGGATAAGGGCTGGGATGCTGTATGGCTCGATTTCGAAATCAGCGCAATACCCGAAATTGCAAGAAAAAAGCTTTTAAGGCTGATAAGCAATGGTACAGGACTCGCATATCGGGGAGAGAAAGATGACCTGAAATCTTATACAACAAAAGAGAAAGTTGATGTAAAACCTCTTGACGCTGTTTCTTCAAGAACGGCTGCTCCTAAATTCGCCGGAAAAAGAGACAACGGGCTTATGATAAGTATGCCCTCATTACATGTGAACAACAACTTTCAAAGCCTGGAAGAATATCTCCTGTGTGCTGCAAACGCACTTTTATTTGTATCAGGGCGTCAAACCGGTTTGGTGATGACTCGAATCAGATTGCCGAAAAAATTTGAACAGGAAACTATCGCCATAATGAACTTCAGGGTTGATATGATTCACAGTGAAGAGGCCAAACCCATGAACGTTCACTGTCGTTACAGGAACGATAAAGGCAGAATAATTTTTGAATCGGAGGAAACCTATAACATAAATAATGGTAAAACTTTCATCTGGATGAATTTCCCCCAGATACCTACAGGAAAGTATTTACTAGATATCTCCGTTTCAGACACAGAAGGCACGGCTTCTTTTGCAGGAACGTCGCTCACGGTTTCTGCAGTTCACACTATCACCAGAACTAAGCTAATGTACACCTACACTCGCGAGGGAGGTGTTGTTGCCGGTACGGTCAGGATATCGCCGGCGTTCGAAGATGGTATACGCATAAAAGCGGAACTCTATGATACGTATGGGCGGTTTTACGATAACAACGAACTTGAAATTGTTCCTAAGAGAGTAAGCGCTTTTTTCAGCCTACTGGCTAAGGGAGCCTGTGGAAAATTACTGTTTGCACGATTTTATTTATTCAAGAATAACGTACATGTCCAGACTTATGAAACGCCGATAATTATACAAAAACCTTATGATCCAAGGAAGTTTTCTTTTGTTGTTTATTGCAATCATACAGCAAATTATCAGGATTTAAAACGGTATGAATCCTTTCATAAAGCCGGAGTTACTTCCCTTGCTGTTGATTTCTCGGATGTTACAGAACCGGAAATTGCGTTCAAGAGCGCAATGGATGCCGGGGAACAGGGCTTATCGGTCATACCCGTATTCAATCATTCCCGGATACAAAAAGATTTTAGTCA
>JABHYP010000266.1 GCA_018656855.1 Candidatus Latescibacterota bacterium
ATCGTTTGCTTTGAGATCGAGCCGTGATCTAGGATCACGCCCCTTGGTGTAAACAATAAGGGATTTTTTAGCGAGAAACTTGTTGGCAACTTCCTGTGCTGCGGAAAGCAGTCCTCCCGGATTGCCGCGAAGATCAAGTATCACACCTTTTAAATTATCATAGTTCTGGATTTCCTCCAGGGCTTCATCCATCTCATCCGAAGCATCATCATTGAAACGGGTAAGTTTGATATATCCTATGCCCTCTTCAATTTCGCCGTAATAGGGGACATTTTTCAGACTTATTCTTCCGCGCGTTATTACTATTTCCATGAGATCTTCAACTCCGCTTCGACGCACATGAATGGTAACATCAGTGTTGACTTTCCCCCGGAGTTTTGAAACGACCTCATTGATATCCAAACCGTGGGTGTTTTCGCCGTTGATTTTTTCAATCACATCACCGGCCCTTAAACCTTTTTTTTCAGCGGGAGAATCAGGAAGCGGATAAGACATCACACGCGGATATTCATTTACTGTTGCAATCTCGATACCGAGGCCGCCGAATTCGCCCTGAGCGCCTTCCCTCAATTGGTTGTAATCGATGGGAGGAAGATAATTCGAATACGGGTCAAGATTCTTCAGAATGCCTTCGATAGCATTTCTTGATATATCTGCGGGATCGACATCCTTAACGTAATCGTTCACGACATGTCCGTATACTGTCCCGAACAGATCGATTCCTTCACCGGTGTTATTGTATGAATTCGAAGCGCCCGTGGCATCGATGATAAATAGTATGCCACTAACGATAAATACCGCTAGCGCCAGATTCAGGAACAGTATTTTTCTTTGTTTTCTGCTATCCATCAAAACCTCCGTGTTAAGTTAATTCTATTCAGATTCCGAAACGACAACGGGATTTGACAGGGTACCGACACCCGAACAGGTGATCTCAACAACATCACCATTTTCGAGAGGGCCAACTCCGACCGGAGTCCCCGTGGTCACGATGTCGCCAGGGTCAAGCGTCATTATTTTAGTTATATACTCAATTATTGTGGGTATATCAAATATATAATCTCTCGTGTTGCCATTTTGTTTCAGTTCCCCGTTAACTTTGGCCTGCACATCGATTTCAACAGGCGTTTTCACTTCACCGGAAAGCAAAATACACGGCCCAATGGGGCTGAAAGTGTCAAAATTTTTCGACTGCATCCAGGGAAGCTTCCGGCTGAGGTCTTTTCCCTGTATGTCACGGGCTGAAACATCGTTCAGACAGGTGTATCCTGCAATATATTCCATGGCGGAGGCAGCATCAACATTTTTTGCGGTATGACCAACAACGAAGGCGAGTTCGGCTTCATAATCCATTCTGCCTATCCATGAGGGCTTTACTATGGATTCATCAGGCCCGATGACAGTGGATGGCCACTTGCCGAAAAGTATTGGTTCTTCCGGAACCGCCTGATTCATTTCTTTTATATGCTCATGATAATTGTTGCCCAGGGCAATAATTTTTCCCGGATAAAGCGGAGCATTAATGGTATAATCATCTTCCGCTGCCATTTCATTTTTGAGGCCGTACTTGGAAACGCATCCGATAATTTCACCGATATAATTATCAGTAAGTCTGCCGTTAAAGATCAACTCCTCAATATCTACAGGGGGTTCATCAAGGCAATTGTTCAGTGTAATTTCGTAAAATGCAATTGCCCTTGTGAGATCTATCATTGTTCCGTCATCTTCAAAACCGAGAAAATCCTGGTACTCTCCTGAAAGGGAATATACTCGCATTAATTTCTCCTATAAAAAATTTCAATTTCCGGTTTAAAATTTCAGATTTCAAAAAAGTTTTTGTTATTTTTCAGAATTAAGTATCCCTTGTGCCTTCAATCAATTATTGAGCTTTCTCTCAAGAAGAGCTTTCACAATTCTCTTTTTCCCGGCAAGATCAAGAATAATTTCAATTTCCCTGTAACAGGAAACGGTTTCAAGTTTATCCTTTACCTTTTCCGCCTGCTCTCCCTCGCATTCGAGGAGAAGAAGCCCGCCGGGTTTGAGAAACATGTGAGCATCCGCAGCAATAGAATCAAGATATTTAAATCCATCAGCGCCGCCGTCAAGAGCAGTTACAGGCTCAAAATCACGAATCTCGGGCTGAAGCTGCTCAATATCATGAGTTTTAACATACGGCGGATTGGACAAAATCGCATCAAACAGTCCGCGGCTTTTCAGTCCGTCAAGCATATCGCCGGATACAAGAGTGACACACTTCTCCACTCCCATTTTTCGCGCATTCTGTGCGGTTATCATGAGAGCATCATCTGAAATATCCACCGCAATGATGTGAGCTTCCGGAACTTCATACGCCACACTTATTGCAATGGCGCCGCTGCCGGTTCCGAGGTCGGCGGCAAGTGGTTCATCACGTGTTTTAAGAAATTCA
>JABHYP010000267.1 GCA_018656855.1 Candidatus Latescibacterota bacterium
AGAGGTGAACTCCCCTACTTCTATAAAGGATTTTTCATGAAAAACGGCCGTGAGTATAACAATATGATAAAACCCTATTACGACGCACGTGGCTGGTAATACTATATTGGTGAGATTCAAAGGAACAGAGGCAGTAGCGAAGGATAAAATTTGAAATCTGAAATATAGAATTTGAAACCTATTTTTGGGGCGACGAATATGGTTAACAGAAGAGAATTCCTTAAAGCATCGGCACTTGGAGCGCTGGGATTAACACCCGCGGTCAAAAGTCTCGCATCCCGCCGCCAGACTTCCGGCTATTTCACTGTCCACCCGTTCATTGAAAATCATCCGGAAGCGGTGTTTATCATGCCGACACGCATTGATAACAAGATGAACAGTCCGGCGAAACGTGAATCCGGTCTCGCCTTTGGCCGGAGTGTTTTCGTGCCGGGCGACGAAAGCGGAATACCGCTTGTTCAATCAATACCGGTGAAAATAAACCTGAAAACGACAGGCGCCGGCATGTTCCCGCTCGAGGACATCCTCGGCACTGTCTCCGATCCCTGTTTCGTTGAGGGAATATTTGAGGGCATGAAAGAACTGGGTATATCGGCGAAACAGCTTCATGTCCGTGAAAATCCAAGGGGCAACTCTTTCGAGATTTACGGTCTTGTGGATATGTTCGACCGGGTAGGCGCGGATTTCCGCAACGACTTTAAAGGCAACCTTTTCAAGGGTATGACAGAGGGGAAGGACTATAACTGGGTCGAGGTTCCCGACGGCAGGTGGTTTAAGAAGCTTCCCCAGCTTGAACCTATCAATCCTCCCGGCACCTGGCTTCTCAACATTGCTAAGTTCAAAGCGCACGGTATGGGCTTGACCCTCTGCTGCAAGAATCTCCAGGGAATGCTCACAAACCCCTTCTGCACGTTATGCTCACCACCCGACAGCGATATGAAACTGCCTCAGTATTTGCAGCACGGGGCAATCGATTTCATTCGCTCCGAGTACGAGCGTCATGCTGCCGAAAGAATCATCCCCCGCTGGGATAAACCCGGAAAGCGCGGCGGCATCTGGCAGGAAGTATGGTCTCAGCGCACGCTCGACAATCTGTCTGTAACACACTGCGGACTCAATATTATCGAGGGGATATACGGCCGTGACGGCGACTGCGGGAATAACGGCCCGCATCCGTTTGAGGGAAAAGTCGAGGTTGACGAAAAGGGCAGGCCTAAGGTTGTAACCGCAAAGGATTTTCTGAGTAACTACATCATCTTCGGCAAGGATATTTTCCGTACCGACATCATCGGGCACTGGCTGGGCGGCTACGAGCCGGGGAATTTCGGATTCTTCCACAACGCTATCGAGCGCGGGATGTCCGACGCCCTCGACCCGCGAAAGATCCCCATTTATCTCTGGGAAGACGGCTCCGCCACGCTCATCGGGCTGGAAAGATTGAAAAGAACGCCGCTGCTCACGTATTACCTCCAGAAAGATTACAACGGCCACAATGAACCAAAATATCACATGGTAGATGAGCCATTCGACTACAGCCAGGTCTCCGGCACCAGCGAAACGGTACGTCCTGAAAAGCCCGATGCGTTCGTGCTATACCAGCAGAGTGTCGACCCGTCCAACCCATACGCCTCTATCGAATACAGACTTCCTGTAAGCGGTTTTACGCGGCTTGAAATCAGGAATGCCCGCGGTGAAATAATCGATGTGCCTGTCGACGGATACCGTGAAAGCGGCTCGCACATGGCGTTGTGGAACACGGGAGACACTGCTCCGGGAAGCTACACGTACCGGCTGCGTATAAACGCGTTCGAAACGACGGGAAAGGTTTTACTGTTAGGGTAGTATTTTTTTCCGGAAGATACCATGAAGTGAAAATGTTAGCCACGGATGAACACGGATAGACACAGATAAAGAAAAAAATTAAGGGGCAACGATTACCGAAAACAGGTTTATAAGTTTCAGGTTATTATTTGGTTATTTGCGAAATAACAAGGATTTGAACCGGGATTCACGGGATTTTAAGGATTACTATGATTGAAATTCGGAATATTATTTCAAGAATCCTTGCCGAATTCCCGAGAAGCGGCAATAATCGGATATTGAATTATTGATCATTTATATTCTCCCCTCCGTTTTTACTTCAAAAGCATCATGCTCTTTACCGCAACCTTTTCTCCCATACTGAGATGTGAGAGATATACACCTGATGAAACGCTATTACCGTCATCATCCCGACCATCCCAAACAGCGTAGTG
>JABHYP010000268.1 GCA_018656855.1 Candidatus Latescibacterota bacterium
AACCGTCCAACATTCCCCTGCCAACATATCCGAGAAACACTGGAAGATGGCCGGAACCTCCACCTGTTGCAAGCCCGACCTTGCCTTCCTTCATCTCAGTTGAAACTATACAGCGGAGATTATTGCTCACATTCGTAAGTTTATCAGGGTATGCCAAAAGAATGCCCTCAAGCATCTCGTCAACATATTTTGCCGGTTCATTGATAAATTTTCTCATGGTTACCCTCTTTATTTTATTATACTTTGCGCTTTATCAGATATTTTCAATTCTCTGCCCTACAGAGGGCGGCACAAAAATACCGTCCAGATGCTTCAATCCGGCATCGATAACTCCCTGGCCACTACTCAACGTGAACATGCGATGTCCCGGGAAAAGAGCATCTATATCCAGGTTTTTTAATTTCGGCAAACCTTCATGATAACCCTCAAGGCTCGACATAGGATAGTTCAGCAGACCAATTATTCCGCCGGCATAGACTATATCACCGCTGAAGAGGCATTTGCGCCCGTCGAGGTGCATTAGAAAGCATGTTGAATCATCCGAATGCCCTATAACGTTAATGGTTGTAATTTCAATACCAGCAATAGTAAAACTTTCCCCATCCTTTATACCGTGGTCAACAGGACAGTGAATATACACATAATCCCGTGAGTACATTCCGTGTTCCTTGGCGTAGTTCACCCCGAGTTCCTCATCAGTTCCCTCTTCAAGGAGGTGTTTGCCTGTGTTATCGCTTATCCAGACCTCACATCCAAGCGCGTCTTTCAACGCCTTTGCACCACGGGCGTGGTCGGTGTGATGGTGTGTTATCAGGATATGATTTATGTCCAGGGGATCAAAGCCCTCATCCCTGATATTTCTTAGAAGACCTTCCGTATCATAACCGTTACCGGCATCTATTAGAAATATTCCGGAAGGCCCCTTTATGAGATAAATATGCGAATCATTGCCGTTCGTTAGCCCATATGTTGTTCCACCAACAAGATAGATAGATGATGTAATGCGCATTGCAAACTCCTTGTTCTTTAATGTTTACTGTTTATATCTTTGAATTATTCATAAAATAATTATCTCTCGCAGAGACGCAAAAGCGCAAAGTTTTTTCTTTTGATAAACAAGTTTTGAAAATTTTTCAAATTGTACACAGTTTTATAAATACTGTAATGTAATTACAATATGTCATTGCGAGTGACCGGAGTGAGCGAAGCAATCCAAGAGAGGAGATTGCTTCGGCTATGCCTTGCAATGACTGTGCCTTATTTATGTTTAAAATATGTCACCTAATTTATATACAAACCATTAAGTGAGATTATTCGTTAATTATCTGAATAATAATAAACTAAATCCTTTGCGTCTTGGCGGCTTTGCGAGAATAAAAAAATTTATGAATTAATCGGATTAAATTAAAAAAAAAGTCTTTTCATGTAATTCAGATATCCCCCTTCCTATTCGGCAAACGGCGCATCAGCGTAATTTATAACAACCGATGAGTATTTCCCTTTAGCTCCAAGCTTGTTTAAAGCCCTCACACGAAGCGTGTTCATTCCTGACTGGAAGAGCCATGTCCAGCGTCCAGCAACCTTTTTCCACCCTGTATCATCAACATTAATCTCAAAATGGCTGAAATTGGGCGTGTAGGTTTCAAAACGTAGAAAGAGCCTGTCATTGCCGAATCCCTGTGCCGCATCAACATGCACCTTATTAAGGTCAGGCCACATATCCCGTGGGCGGTCGGTATGCCATGAGTAATGACGTCCTGGCGGGGTACGGTCATCATACCAATTAATATAGCCGTCCCAAGGAGTAAATGAATTGTGGGTCAGAGGCTTTGGGTACGGTTTCTCATACCAGTTGTTACGAGGCACAATACGCATGAATCCGGCATTAATAAAACCGGATAAATAATCCTTACTGCTATAAGAAAACAATGGCTCATGATGTGTAAGAGAGCCGCGCTTTACAGGAAAATCTTTTTCATCCGGCTTGTTCATCCAGCTTATCCAATCATTCATCCAGTCAATAGAGCGATCCGGAAAATAATAATCGAGATACAGATTGTGCAGTTCAAGCATATTCAGCGGTTCAGCAGTTTCAGGATTATAATTATAATTGTTTAAATCATCCGCATCGAGAAAAATCCATTTGCCCAATTCGTCGTTCCATACCTCGCAAATCTCGTGAAAGGTAACATGACTCACCCTCGCCTGCCATCCGTACGCCTGGCACATACCGGTAAGAAGTGTATTAAACATGAGGCAGTATCCGCCGCCCCCAGCGGTTTCAATCCTTTTAAGAATAGAAAGCGCATCCCATAACGGGTATTCAGGAAATGGTGTACCATGCAGGAAGCGTTTAGTAACATAGTCGAGCAGTTTCACCTGAGCATCGAACTGGGTGCGGCTTCCTGCAATGACCTCGTCGAGGTTTTCACGCTCACGCAGTTCCTTGAATTCAGGGCGGTTCCATGGTTCCCATTCCCAGTCAATCGAAGAGTACTGAATGACCGGATTTTCAAAATCGACAACATAGATGTTTTTATGGAGCGGAATGCGCTCGTTGAGTTCTGCTGTAACCTGCGCTGATTTGATAACCGGAGTTTTGAGCGGGTTTTTTGTTGACAGCACCGCCTTAAACTGTACGTACCTCCTGTTAAGGTCAGCGCCGCCGGTGGCAAAATCGAGAGAAGAGCCGCTCCCTATTAAACGGTAAGTCTCCCATTCATCAGAGAACGGCTGAGGATTCGTACCTTTACGGAAATAGTATTCAACCGCTGTGCCTTCCGGGACTTCAGTTTTTATAATGAGCCTCATCTTTTGTATTTCGCGAAGCGGTACGATGAAATCGGTTGAATCGCCTTTCCAGAGGTCTATAACCGGACTTGCGAGCCATCCGGTTTCAACATAACGGTCAAGACTGAGTCGAATAGTATATTCCGCTCTTTCATTCCCGGCAGGGCCGAATTGGCCCTGCTTCCAGCTTTTACCGCCGTCGATGGATTTATACGATGTTTTTCCAACATTATCCGGATTACCGCCACCCTCTTCAAATTCATCCGCTCGGGCAAGCCATATTTCCCATCCTTCTTCTTCTCTTGCAGCTTCGGGACACGACAGCTCTATGATATTTTCACCTTTTTTAAGCCATTCTGCAGGAAACTCAAACCACCGATAAGTTAAAATACTGTTCTCAATACCCCAGTCGTTGTAGTGAGTTGTATTTCCATTTATCTTGACAATCAGAGGGCGTTTTTTTGTCTTTTCGGATGCCTGCAAGTACCATACTTCGCGTTCAAATACAGCCACAAACCATGCCTTATAAGCACGTGGATCATCTAAATGCAGAATTTTTCTCGCCTGATTATTTGCCCAGACAATATCGGAATCCACTCCTTTTTCACTGTATCCCGAACCCGGAGCATCATTTTCTATAAGCTCCATATTGAAAATGCCAACACCACCGTCAGGATATTTCATGAGCTTATGCATAAAACCGGTGTCATAAACCATCTCTGCATCGCCGCCCCATGTTGTCGTGACCATTTCGGCGGAAGCATGGAGATTCACAGAAAAAAACAGAACGATAAATACAATGATTTTCATAAAACACTCCCGGTTTTCAAATCGTACTGTCAAAATATTTTAGCAATTACTCTCTAATATTATTGAATTTTATAAAATGAAGAAATCCTGGATTCTCCATTTTTCATGCTCTGTCAGAATCCTAAGATTTAACAACAATTACAGCATTTCCATACTTTTATCATTTTCCGATAGTTATTTCCTGAACTTTATGACCGCCTCTTGAAGATAAAATGTGGACTTTGCATTTCACCGAATCAATACCGTTTAATTTCACCTGAAGGCGCGCTTTTTTTCTCTCACCTTTTTTCGTCCAGCCAAGTTCCACATCCTTATTTTGAATTTCAGGGACAAGTATTTCAACTTTTTTGTTTTTCCTGTCACTCGTTAATTCCTTATCAAATTCAATCCGAACCCTGTCCTGCTTGACTATTTTAACCAGTTTCGCCTGTTCGAGCGCAGTCGGTAGATAGCCCGTGTTGGTGAAACTCACGTTGATGTTGTAAACATCCTTTTTCCCCGATGGTTTAACATCAACAGAGGTAATTTCAATCTGAGGCAGATGTTTAGCAAGAAAAATATTAAACATGGCCTCTTTCCTTATCCACTCCTCCAGAAACTGCGCAGGTGGATTCTGCCGGAAAAATTTTGGATTAAAGCCGCCTATCTCAACATCGCCAAGTTGCGGATGGATTAATTTCTCCCACTTTTTGAATTCTTTTCCACCGCAGTCTTCATCATTCCAGCATAGAGCGTCGTATTCGTCGTATATACCGTCCTCATCATAATCTTTCGGCGCCCCGCCGCACCAAAGTTCATCACCGTACCATATACTCCCGTAGTACCAGTACCCGAAATCGGGACCGTGACCGAAGAGCGGCGATGGTATAGTCGGGTCTCCGGTAACGGGATTGAATTTTCTTCGTGTACGGTAATTATTGTATGTGTCTCCCGCCCAGGGATAACCGGATATTTTCTTCCCTTCACTGTCAAAGTAACGCAGCAAGGCAAGGTCCTTCTTGTACATGCGTTCCTCGCTCTTGGAGGTGGATGGCCCGCGAAGGTGCATCGGAACGCTGGTATCCATCGAATTGACAATACTGATGTTCGGATGTTTCAAAAGAAACAGAACAAAAGACCTGACTTCCGGCTCCGAAAGCGGATATTCCCCCGCTCCGAACTGTGTCCAGCTTCTTTCTGTGGCATCCTGACCGGTTTCAGGTCTCCAGTTTTCAGGATAATTCCTGTGTAAATCCAGCCCGCCTATCCCGTCCTCGTTATACTTTCCGTCATCGTCATTGTCAATTCCTTCAGAATATATATCCCAGTCTCCCTCACCGTTCTTCACCCTTTTCATGAGCCTTCCGGTATGATCGCGCGGGTCGAGTATATAATTACCGCTGTCCGGATTGGCTTTTCTCATCCGCCTGATAAAACCGTCACCGTCAAGGTCTTCCGGGGAATCCTCGTCTAT
>JABHYP010000269.1 GCA_018656855.1 Candidatus Latescibacterota bacterium
GGTTTCAGAAGTTTGTGTCCCCGCTACTTATTGTTCTTGTGCCGTGGATGATATACAAGATGTTTGTGCTGTACGATGTTTCCTTTGAGCTAAGCCGTCCGCGTGAAATAACAATGAATATTTTCGAGGCAATTACAATCGTGACAGGAGGCGGGCTTGCTATGCTCATGGCGGCGGCGGACTCCTCTCGCTATGCAAGAAGCAGGGCAACAGCATTTGCAGGGTATATGACTGCAAACTGGACAGTAGGTATCCTCATTGTTATAGTGGGCATGATGGGAGCGGTACTCGTCGGCGTATGGGATCCGGCAAGTATTGTCGATAAGCTCGGGCTCGGACTTTTAGGCCTTCTGATTATAGTTTTTTCAGCATGGTCGACCAACTGTATGAATCCATACTGGGGCGGTATAGCGCTTTCCACTCTGACAACGGGTAACAAGTGGTTTCCACGCGGCATACCGCGCTCCATCTCAACAGTCATAATTGTAGGAATCGGGGCTATTACGGCTGTTTTTGGAATTTACACTGTTAATGGGCTTATGGCATTTGTGGCTGTTCTTGCCAGTACACTTGGCCCAGCTAACGGTATTATTATTGCCGATTACTTTTTTCTTCGCGGCCGTGGAACAAACAAGCTAGATGCGCCTGAACTGGAAAAAGTTAACGGAAAATACTGGTACCGGAGTGGGTGGAATCCTGTCGCAGTCTTTGTATGGGTTTTCGGCGTGATATACTCTATTATCTTTAAGAAAACATATATTTTGATTACCCCTGTGAGCACGCAGATTCTCTCAGGCATACTGTATTATATTCTTATGAAAACTCTAAGTAAACATCACCTTGAAAGAAGTCTGGGAATAACATCCTCCTCGAAATGAATTATTTCTCTTCTAACCTTTCGAGAAGATATTCATATTGACTTCGGCACCAGTCGTTCCAGGCGGAAATATTTGGCTCACGCAGCTTTGTCGACGCAATGATTCCCTTGCTTGCAAGGTTTTCCTTAACAGCGTCGCGACGTCCAAACCTTAGGACAAAGGTGAGAAAAGGAAGCCATTTCCGGAAAATGTCAAATGATTCGTCTTTTTTGCCTTTCCAGTAAAGGTGAATGATATCAGCCAGTGGTTTTGCGGGAATGGATGCCGGCATGCATCCCCCCGCGCCTGCCTCAAGTTCCCAGAATAGACGAACTCCTCCCATACCGGTAAAAATACCCTGAAACGTGTCAGGAGCGTTTTCGAGCAAATCTTTAACCTTCGTAGCGGAGGAATCAACTTCCATCTTGAGATATTCGAGCCCCGGCACTCCTGTAATCAGCTCACATAGATCCGGTACAGAAAGGTTGATATTACTCAGCGGGTGATCCTGAAGCATAACAGGGATACTCACAGAATCGCTTATGCGGCGCAGATAATCTTTTATTGACTTCACATCGCTCTTCCACGTTCCAAAGAACGGAGGTAGTGTCATCACAGCGCTGGCACCTTCTTTCTCTGCCCATGCAGCCTTTTCTGCGGCGATGCGTGAACTGAAATGAGTAATCGAAATAATTGTCGGCACGCGACCATCAACAAGCCGGATAACTTCAGCAGCAAGCCGTTCTTTCTCCGCATCGCTCAACAGATGTCCTTCGCTCGCATTGGCGAGGGTAACCACTCCATCTATGCCTTCGGCGACAAGATAGTTAATGAGCTTTTCCAGACTTTCGAAATCCAGGGTTTCATCATCATGAAATGGTGTTGCAAGAATGGGATACATTCCGCACAATGTAACATCGGGTTTTGTCATGGCAAATATTCCTAACTGTGAAAGTATTAAACAACAATAATTGTTAATTTATATTTTCCGCTTGATTTATTTATTTTTCTGAATCATATTAGATTTGTAGCAGGGTCTTATTAGTAAAAACTTTTATGATTCTCTTGATCAGGGTTGCCCCTTGTGGCTGTGCTTTTGCCGTGACCTCTGTTTTTTCGAGTAGCGAGGGCGAAATGCCATTAAGTGACATTAAACTCCCTTAATGATTTTATCAATGAGAGTGTTTTCCTAATTTGTACCCTGCTTATTTTATTTTACACTGTAATTCTGATTATAATGTGCCTTGATGTTCAAAGTTTTCGATCAAGTTGATGTTCATAATAATAAAGCTCACCCTTGCGGGCGAGCTTTATTATTATTCGTACAGTAATGCTTAAGGTATCCATGTATATCTATTCAGGAAACCACCACTTCGGCGGTATTATTCTTTCTTGCTCCACAACGGCAGTTAATCACTCCGTTACTTTTTTAACGTCGACTGCCTGAGGCCCTTTAGGACTGTCGGTTACTTCAAACTCAACCTCATCACCTTCATTGAGCGTACGGAATCCATCGCCAACAATTGAGGTGTAATGAACAAATACATCGTCACCTTCTTCGGTTGTTAGAAATCCATAACCCTTTACTTCGTTAAACCACTTCACAGTACCTTTACCCATTTGTGCTACTCCTGTTAATTGTGAAAAATGAAGCATACTGCACGTGCCGAACTTTACATGTCGGATACCAGACACGTTTTCGATTTAGTTGTTATTAGCCCGGACTTTTTGCAAATTGAAAATTATATAACCTTCGATAAATTCCTCCTTTTTGGAATAATTCGTCATGTGTACCGAATTCGACAATTTTACCGTTATCCATCACTACGATTCTGGTTGCTTTCTGA
>JABHYP010000270.1 GCA_018656855.1 Candidatus Latescibacterota bacterium
AAAGAAAATAAAACATTGGTCACTTCGCAGCCTCCTCGTAAAATTAATCAAAACCGGAGCGAAGATTGTCAGACACAGTAGGTATGTCACCTTTCAGTTGTCTGAGGTTGCGATAGACAAAAAAATGTTTGCCAAGATATTGACTCGGATAGAACTATTACGTTGCTGTGCCAGTTAACATAATGTCTTTGAGCTTAAATTGGGGATAGCTGTCTCTAAGTGGTAATTTTCCATGTGATACATTACATGCCTCCCTAATTATTCGACTCTTTCGCAGGAAAAAACCTTGTTTCAATTTCACGAATATCATAATTTGAATTTGACAGCGATAATACTGGGGGTTATGAGCCCTCATGTTTTTGATATGGGGAATTCTAATTAATTGGAGTATTACATGTTCAAACGTATTGCAGTACTGTCAGTATTACTTTACTTAGTCATGATTTCTCAAGCAAGCGCATGTACTATTTTCACGGCGTCTAAAGGTGGCAAAACTTTAGCTGGAAACAATGAGGACTTTCCGCTTCCTGGGACCAATGTCTGGTTTATCCCCGCATCGGAAGGAAAGTTTGGGCGGGTATATTTCGGTATTGGAGCAAGTCTGCCTCAGGGCGGTATGAATGAAAAAGGTCTGTTCTCCGACTGCGCTGCTCTTCCCCCGAAAATGGATGCAGAGGATTCCCGAAAAGAACGTTTCGACGGTAACCTTATCGAAAAGGCTTTGGAGGAATGCTCCACAGTCAACGAGGCACTCGTCCTTTTTGATCGCTACAATCTCACACATATGTATAAAAGCGTGTTTAATTTTCAGATTATGCTCGCTGATAAAACAGGTGATTCGGCAATAATCGAGGGCGATACTGTAATCAGAAAATCAGGTGACTATCAAATCGCGACTAATTTCCGTCATTCTCTCGATGTCGAGAATCCATATTCAATCGAACGATATACCAAAGTTGAAAATATGCTGAATGGTAGCGACGAGCTTTCTGTCGTCCTGTTCAGATCGATTCTCGACGGGGCTCACCAGTCACACGGTTCAATGACCCAGTATTCGAATATTTACGATCTTCAAACAGGCGATATCTATCTATACCATTTTCATGATTTCGAAACTGTCGTAAAATTCAATCTGCATGAAGAACTCAAAAAGGACGGTCATTCACATGAAATCCTAGAATTTTTCCCGGAAACAAGCCCTGAATACAAGGCGCTTTGCGAGAAATTCGGGAAAAAGGTTCGGACAGAGGTGACGGCGAATCCGGCATTTTATGACGAATTTATCGGCGAATACCAGATAACACCCGGTTTTTCGATTACCGTGACAAAAGAAAACGGCGCCCTCTTCGCAAGAATGCGAGGTCAATCGAAATACGAAATTATCCCGGAATCTGCGATGTCCTACTTTTACAGGGATATAGACGCGCTGTTCACATTTGTCCGTAATGACGAAGGCCAAATAGACTCTTTGAAATTCACATTTTTCGGCAATGAAATACCGGCAAAAAAAATCAACTGACAATACTATTTTCACTTTTATCTTTTTCGTTCCTTTCGGATGATCCCGCAAACATAGCACAAAGCAGCGCAATACCTTGCGCGGGATAATGTTACTGGCACATCAGTTTTACATAGAGGCCATGCCTCAAACACGTAAAATGCTTTTAAAATAACATTTTTTCTGTTCATTTCTTTGCTTGTCCATTCAATCCTGGTTTGAAATATCATTTCACTTAGAAGAAGAAATCTAAAAAATCGACTATATTTATTCATATTTCATTCATATTTGTGATAAGATAAGGATTTATATGATTTGTTTCGAACTTAAAAGTACAAAATGGGAGAATCCATGTTTAACCCGTATTTTTGTGCTGTGATATAGCCGAAAGCGTCAGGCGTTGAGAGTTTTTTCTTCTTGTGTTGCAATTTAAACTCATTTGCCATAAATATAAAATGAAGGGGCAGCTATTACAGTTGCCCCTTTTTTGTTTATAAATTATCTGAGAGTTATTAAGGATTATACGAAAAATCCAATACGAATACTTGTCCGGGAATACATTTGAATAGCAAAGGAAGTATTAGCGTCTTTTTCTGTTTGAGGCGCGGTCGAGAATGTTCTTTTCACGGGCGGTTAAACTGTCCTTGCCCTCACGTGTGATTTTATCGAGAATCCTGTCAACCTCTTCGTCAATGTCAGGATGGGCTGTATTGTCATTATCCTTGATATCACTGGATTTTGACCGGAATGCTCCTCCCTGAGTCACAGTGAACCTTCTCTGCTTCATCCGTTTCATGAAACTTTCCAGGTGAATCATGATACGCCAACCGTATTTCAAGTAAATAAAACCGGTCACACCTCCGCCAACATGAGCAAATACAGCAATATTACCCCCGGATCGGCTTAAACCGGAAAACAGGTCGATAGCGCCTAAAAGGAGAACAAGGTGGAGAGCTTTTATCGGGAAAATACCCCAGAAATAGATTAAACGGTCCGGCCACATCAGTCCATATGCCACGAGAATCCCGAAGACAGCGCCTGAAGCGCCTATTGTCGGTATCAGTGGATTGGAAAGCCCTATAAAAGAAGTAAACCACACCAGCACTCCTCCGCCGATGCCGCAGATAAAATAGTACTTCAGAAAATCGCGGAAACCCCAGTTGTGTTCAAGCTCAGTGCCGAACATCCATAATACAAACATATTAATAAGCATATGAGCAATATCAGCGTGAAAAAACATGTAGGTGAAAAACTGCCAGACCATCAGCCTGTGGTTCACGAAATACGGAACAAGACCGAAAAGATTGAAAAACAAGCCTTTCCATGTCACCATAAACGTTGTGAAAACGAATATTGCCACATTGGCAATTATCAGTGTTTTTACCGCTCTCGGCAATCTCTGACCATAACCGAAATAAACCGGCATATATGTATTTCCCTTATCTTATGTGTTCTTCAAGCGCTTAGTAATATATGATTCGTACTGCATCGGAGCAACCCATTTCTGCTGGCAATACTCTATTTGCTCTATTCGCATGTATTCTAAAATTTAGAATACGAAAATAAAAAAAAACAGTTGCTATTACCCTTTTTGGCCGCAAAAAGCGCAAAATTCACAATAAAAATTATATCATATTTGTTTTGCTATTAATGCCATATAATATATGACACCTTTGACTCTTGAATAATATTGCCAGTGAATGTATTGCCTTGAAGTCATTTTTTCGTATATTGTCTTTTAAAAGCATGACATATGCTGATTTCAAGATCGGGAGCTACATTATGACTGAGTTCATGGAAGGCAGGATTGAAGTTATAATCGGCGATATAACAACGGAAGAGGTTGATGCAATAGTGAACGCCGCCAATTCTTCACTGATGGGCGGTGGCGGTGTGGACGGAGCCATACATCGTGCCGGCGGCCCGGAAATACTCGCCGAGTGCAAGAAAATACGGAAGGAACAATACCCCGAAGGAATTCCTACCGGACATGCTGTTGCAACTACAGCAGGAAACCTCAAGGCACGCTGTGTCATCCATACTGTCGGCCCGGTATGGCACGGCGGCCTGAAAGACGAGGTGCAACTCTTAGGCGAATGCTACACCAATTCACTAAAGATTGCCCGCGAAAAAGGATACAGAACTATCGCATTTCCCGCAATCTCCACAGGTGTCTATAGATTCCCGAAAAAAATAGCTGCGGCAATTGCGTCCGACGCTGTGAAGAAGTTTTTCGTGGCGGACAGCAGAACACAAAAAGTGCTGTTCGTCTTCTTCAACCAGACAGATGCAGATATATTTCTTGATGAGAATGTATTTTAAATAGGACATAAGGAATAATGCAAAAGGAGAAGGGACAAAGGCATAAGACAGAAGCCAGAAGGCAGAAGGCAAAAGGGTAAATAATGAATATACAATGCTCAACTCTGAAATATAACAACGGACAAAGGACCAATTAAAAAATGAATAAAAATAGTGATGATAAATATTTGCATATTAATCATCTGAAGAAAAATCTGAAAGAACATGCTGTCAGAGGCGGCGTTGTCACCCTCGGTTCGCAGTTTTTTCTGTTTGTTTTCGGCATGGTATCGACTGCTGTACTGGCACGTCTTCTTACACCCGATGATCATGGCCTTATTTTCATGGTCATGCCGATTATCGGATTTATTTACCTTTTTAAAGATCTTGGACTATCGCAGGCAACCGTTCAAAAAGCTGACATAACCCACAGGCAGATCAGTATGCTTTTCTGGGTCAATCTCACTTTCAGCAGTATACTGATGGTGGCAACCGTTATTGCTGCCCCACTTATAGCACGATTCTATTCCAGGCCCCAGCTTACCTTGGTGACCATTGCTCTTGCTTTCGGCTTTTTCATGGGAGGATTGACAGTCCAGCACCAGGCGCTCCTCAGGCGGCAGATGCGTTTCCACATAATTGCCGTAATAGATGTCGTCGCAGCTATTTTCGGCCTCGCTGCGGGCATTGTCTCTGCCATGTATGGTCTTAAATACTGGGCGCTTGTCATAAAAACGCTAGTAACTGCGGCCGTAACCGAGGCTGGTGTCTGGATCGCATGCGGCTGGCGTCCCTCTCCCCCCCGGCTGGGTTCCGGCGCTTTTTCCATGATCAGGTTCGGAGCACATATTACCGGATTTAATATACTGAATTACGGCTCGGCGAACATAGCAAATGTCCTTATCGGAAAATTCAGCGGTGCGCAGCCGGTAGCTCTTTTCGGCAAGGCAAAACAGCTAACTCTTATCCCTATTCAGCAGATCAACTACCCTATCAGCCCTGTAGCAATTTCAAGCCTTAGCAGACTTGCTGGCAACCCTGAAGCATACAGACGCGCATATTTGAGAATACTCGAAAAGATTGCCATGATAACAATGCCGGGTGTAGCGGCACTGATTGCCACTGCGGACTGGGTTGTCATGGCGATGCTCGGACCACAGTGGACTGCGGTAACGCAACTTTTTACCCTGCTTGGAATTGCCGCATTGTTCAAACCGATAAACAACACGATGGGATGGCTTTTTATTTCTCAGGGACGAACACGTCACATGTTTAAATGGGGTATTATCAGCGGGATTATCACTATCTGTTCAATCTGTGCCGGGCTTCCCTGGGGAGTTGTAGGTGTCACAGCGAGTTTTTCATTTGTTTCAGTATTCCTGAGCACGCCCTTGCTTTACTGGTTCACAGGAAAAACCGGTCCGGTACGAACCCGCGATATATACCGAACTATCGCTTCTCCCGCGTTTGTATCAGTGTGTCTTTTTCTTGCCCTGTCAGCCTTCCGCAGGTTATCACAGATTGATATAAAGGCCGGAGTTCCGGCAGCAATGTTAATCAGCGTTGTGGTTACGCTGCTCCTGTATGTTATACTGCCTGACACAAGAAAGGCTCTTGGAGATTTCATGGAAATGGCGATGATTAACAGAAGGGGTAAAGGCAAGATTTAGATGATAATAAGTATGACTTTTATGAAAATAATTGAATGCACAGGATAATATTTTGACGGATAAGGAATTAACAAAAGAAAGAAATATTTTTATCTGTTTTTTTATTCTTGCGTTTGTACTATCTGTTCTTTTTCAACATTTAAGAATGAATAGTATTTTAAAGATAGATGAGAATTTCCAAACGCATGATTTTCATGGATACACAGTAATTCTGACGTTTTTAAAATGTGTTTTTTTATACATTGTCTACCGCCTATCCAGATTTTTAAAAGTGTCAATCGGTTTAACAGTTTTATTATGTATCCTGGCGCCGCTCACTCTGTTGCAGTTCATACCATTTACAATCTTATTAGTAAGAGTGATGTCTATCAGAAAAATGATGATGGAAACTTTTTTGCAGAAGTGATTTCACATCTCATTAATGGAATTTAATAATTTAATTAGATTACGAAAATTCATTCAATAAAGGAGCGAAAATGCCAAAGCGAAGAACCTTTTTGAAAACCGCGGCCGTAACCGGAATGACAGCCGGTTCATTGTCCCTCGGATCGCCACCTTCACAGGCTGCTGAGAAAAGAATTGATCCTCGAAAACCCTTTAAGCGGACATCCCGTTTCAAAAGTGAACTTGTTACCATAGGTATGGTCGGCGGTAATGGAGCTCATACAAGAGGCATATGGGGTCAAAATTGGAATCCTGATGACACTCATATACGAACTACAGGTATGAATTGTCAATATGTATGGTGTCTGAGAGAAGAAGACAATCAGTTTTATAAAGACAAATATGGTTTTGAGCCGGTCAGGAACCCGGAAGACATGATAGGGAAAATTGACGGTGTATTCGTGGATGATTTTGACGGTACTGCAGTGAATCACCTAATGGCAAAACCCTTTCTCGAAGCGGGTATCCCTACTTTTGTAAACCGCCCCTGCTCAACATCTATGGAAAAAACAAGATTTTTAACCGAAACAGCCGATAAACACAAAACCCCCCTTATGTGCGGCTCCACCTGGGAATATACGGAAAGCTGCGGCGATGTACGCGCTTCTCTGCGAAGTGTCAATGAAATAAAAGGGTATGTTGCACACAACTCGATGAGTGATTATTACACTCACGGGGTTCATGGAGTCTATTACATATACTCCTGCCTGAAAGATGAGATCAGAAAAGGGAGAGGAGCGGCAGTTGCAGCATCTTATATGACTCCCGACTGGAAAAGT
>JABHYP010000271.1 GCA_018656855.1 Candidatus Latescibacterota bacterium
CAACAACATTGCAAAGGCCCACAAAATAGCAGTAATCGAGGATGCAGCCCAGGCGATAGGAGCACAATCGCCGGACGGGAAAGCTGGGTCGCTCGGCCATATAGGATGTTTTTCGTTCTTCCCATCCAAGAACCTCGGCGGCGCAGGTGACGGCGGTATGGTAGTTACCTGTGATGACGGACTTTCTGAAAAACTCCGTATTCTCCGGGTTCACGGGTCAAAACCCAAATACTATCATTCGGTTATCGGGATCAATTCACGTCTTGATGCGCTCCAGGCAGCTGTGCTCCAGATTAAACTCAAATACCTCGATACCTGGTCGAAAGCACGGCGGACAAATGCTTCAATTTACAAACGCCTTTTTGCGGAAAAGGGTCTTTCAGATCAATTAACTACACCTATTATTCCCGAAGGTTACAGCCATATTTTCAACCAGTTTGTCGTCAGGGCAAACAACCGCGATTCACTCAGAGAACACCTCAAAAAACACAATATCGGGGCGGAAATATACTATCCTGTTCCATTGCATTTACAGGAATGTTTTGCTTATTTAGGCTACAAAAAAGGCGATATGCCGGTAAGTGAAGAGGCGGCTGAGACGACGCTTGCCCTGCCGATTTATCCTGAACTGACTGATGAAATGCAGGAATATGTGGTGGAGACGATAGCGGCATTCTATAAATAATAAGACTTCGAATGAACATGGACAGGATATTATGAAAATCTGCCACATGACTTCGGTTCATACCCCTTTTGATACGCGGATTTTCCACAAGGAGTGCAAATCTCTCATCAAAGCCGGCTATGATGTGCATTTGATAACACGGCACGATAGAGATGAAACGATAGACGGTATCACTATTCATGCAGTTCCGGCGTATGCTTCAAAGATAAGAAGAATGATTAGCGCAACCCATGCCGTATATAAAAAAGCTGTTGAGGATACGTATGATGTGTATCATTTTCATGACCCGGAATTAATTCCGTTTGGTCTGCTTTTGAAAATGAAAGGTAAAAAAGTTATTTATGACGTTCACGAGGATTATCCGGTATACTTTCGGTATAAAGAAGCTTTTCCCAGCGCGCTGCGTATGCCGCTTTCATGGATCATAGGTATAATTGAACGATATTCCGCAGGCAGATTTGATGCTGCTGTGACAGTGACCCCAACGATTTACGAACGCTTTACTTCTCTCAATGAAAACACCGTTTTAGTCCGCAACTTTCCTTTCCCCGATAAATATTCATTCGTGGATACTGCCGAATCCCGGGAACCAAAGCCTGATGCGGTTGTTTATGTGGGTTCGCTTACACTCGACCGCGGAGTAAAGGAAATGGTTCAGGCTGTCGGCTTGGCGCGAAAAAGTCATCCGGTACGTCTTATTCTTGCCGGTGATTTCGGCAGTGAATCCCATAAACAGATCATTACAAACATGCCTGAATTTTCCTCTGTCGATTACCGTGGGCATACGTCACATGAAAAAACAACAAGCCTTTTTGAGCAGGCAAGGGTCGGTATGGTTTTGTGTCACCCGCACCCACACTATCAACGTGCGTATCCGACAAAACTTTTTGAGTACATGTCAGCGGGTATCCCTGTAATTGCATCGAATTTCCCGATGTGGCGCGCCATCGTGGAAGATGCAGGGTGCGGTTTAACTGTCGATCCCATGAATCCTGAGGAAATTGCCGAGGCAGTAACGTATCTGCTGTCTAATCCGCTGGAAGCCGAAAAAATGGGTAAACTGGGGAAAGTAGCGGCACAAAAAAAATATAATTGGAAAAGTGAAGAATCCGTTCTATTGGACATCTATAAAAAAATTACATCAAAATAGAATTTCAAATGACAGAAAGATTAATAGCTTTTTCGGTTATTTAAAAAAGAATTGACAAAAAAGAAGCCCCTGGTTTTTTATTGAGATATAACAACATATTAATAACCAATGTTAGAAAATAAACAGTGCCGTATACATCCGTTTTTCCTGAAATAGCTCGATCTCTTTTTCTTGCTTACTCATGCCCTTATCTCGTTGCCGGGATACACTGTGCAGGCGGTGATTATTGCCCGTTTCCGCCCGGAAATAACAAACTGTGCTGTTTTTATTGCCCCCGTTACAATGACTGCCCCGACAAAACGGGAGTTTGTGAGCGATTTAAAAAATCTTAAACTTTGGACATTATTCCACTTTCAATCTCTGTTCCAATTGCTTGAGATCATCGGGAAGAGGTATCTCAAAACAGAGTTCCTCACCCGTTGCCGGATGTTTGAACTCCAGACGCCCGGCATGGAGAGCCTG
>JABHYP010000272.1 GCA_018656855.1 Candidatus Latescibacterota bacterium
CATTCCCGCAATCTTACGAATCTTCCCAAGCTCCGAGCCGATCATGCCGATCTGTTTCGTTACTTCATCAAAATAATCGTCCATGAGCGGTTTGTTGAGATCCTCCCACCCAGAAAAGCTTTTCCAATTAACTTTTTCGCTGTTAACTATCGGCTCATCGCCTTTTCCAGGAACATTTACACCTCTCCTCGCCAGAATGCGGCAGGCATCGGCGAGCATCATCCAGATGGTCACTTTCCCAACAACCGCCGAAACCGGGCCTATCGGCGCGGGCATTCCCGGCACCTGTATAACGCCTCCGAGCGATGTCGCATTTGTTTCAACCCAGATATCGGCATGCAGCCGTAACGACAGCTTCTGTACATCATCACTGAGCAGCTCTCTCTGCCGCGCGTCACCGCTCCAGGGGCTGGTACGGCTTATTAGAAAGATGTTTTTTTCCTTGATGTAGTCTATAAATCCCTGACTCCCCTTCGATGAGCCGGTTAAAAGAATATCGCCCGCTTTAGCCTCTTTCCTGTTGAAGCCGGATTTGAAAATATCAGGCTCGCCGTTACGGTCCGGCCATGAGTCCGCCTGTGTATGGCCCGAGTCCCAGCCGCTCTGCCAGCAGCTGCCGCCGTTCTGGACAGTTCGTGCTATGGCATAGGCGGCTTCCATCAGGTTTTCGGTCTGGTTTTCGCGTATCCAGGTAAGCCGTTCCATCACCTTTCCGATATACTGCAATGACAGCGGCTCCGAATGCTTGCCGTACGTGTTTTTCTGGTAAAGTTCGCGTGAAAAGGCATTAAGGGGAAAACTGGATAGACCTACTGCCGACAAAGGGATCAAGCGTAGCGCATCACGGCGTTTCATAGCGTTCTCCTTTGGTTTAAATGCTTCATGCTGACAGAATTATTTCCGGAAATCATATTTTCTGAACGGGATAGGATTGAATCCGCCACCACTGACAGCTCGGTTTTTACAAAATATTACCTGCCCCACTCTTTGGACCAATTGTTGTGAGGTGAAGTAGTCAGCGCGATTTGCTAACTAATAAGGCAATATCATGATAACTGCAACTTCACCAACACCATCTTCCTCATCTCAGTAAAGCCCTTAGCTTTCAGGGTGCAGAAGTAAAGTCCACTTAATATATCACTCCACCCGGACAACACGGACGCAGTCAGGCGCAACCGCTGGTTAGGCCATAAATTGCACTTTATAAATAGATTAACTACAATTCTTTCTGATCTTTAATCAAATAATTCAAGACGAATATTTCGGAACTCAATAGGAGCGCCCTCACTTTGGATACAAATTTTCCCTTTGGTTAAGGAGGTTTGAGTTCCTCTATTCTGTAAAACGTTATTCACATAACATGTTATTTCATCATCCCTGCAAATAATCTTATAGCTATTCCATTTGCCGATTTGTTTTTCAGTACTTTCCTGCTTTTTGGGAATCGCTAAGAATCTTTCTGTATTCGTGTATTTCTCTCCATCTACCGTGATAGTTCCCGCCCCAATGAGTACAAAATCACCGGCGTTTCCAGATTTTAATTGACATTCAATGCATCTTGGCCAAACCAGGTCAGGTTCCTGAGCATGTAGTAGTATGCCGCTGTTGCTTTCATTTTCTACCCAACGCCATTCCAGATATAAGATGTAGTTCGAGTAATCAGATTCAGTTCGCATATACCCATTCGGAACTCCCTTACAATGTATGACTCCATTTTTAATAGACCATACTTTATTAACATCAATTTTACTATCAGCGACAAAGAATTTCCACCCATTAAAGTCTTTCCCATTCCATAGTTGAATTGTTTTGGATTTACAACTGCACAAAACCAACAAAATCAGGCTGAAACTGATTGCTAAATAACGTACACACTTCGGCATTGTTCATCCTCCTTAAAATAATAACTTATTCTAAACTATATATCCGCAAGTGGCTGGATCATTCACAATGCCTGTTATCCGCTCGGCCTTCCCCGGTTGCACAAGGGTAGTACAAAGGCATTAATCTGACATTCAACTGTTCTCATAACCATCAGTCATTACTGGTTAGAGTAACTCTTGGCAATTTGACTTCATTTTCAGAGGAATTACAAGCATTGCTCACCGGATACGTCCCGCTTTCCAGTCGAATGTAACTGTTGAATCTTTAACTATGAATTTCCACAAATCACCTTCTTGTTCCAATAATATTTGTGCTGGTTTTTCATTCACACCCGACCATGAAATAGCAACCGCATTGCGCCATGTTTTCCCGCTTTTTGCAAGCCGTATTGCGTAATATGGATGGGGATCTGTGCCTTTTGCGGTTCGAAGATAAGCGTCAATTGCTTCAGCAGAAATTGTGACATCATCTTCGGTGAGCGGTTCTAACCGCATTTTCGCTTTTTCTCCCTGGGTAAAAAAGCTACTCCCACTTTTGGTTGATTTCTGTTGCTCCGGGAAGAACCTTAGTTCCAAGTTATGAGCCGTATCCATCTCAATGTCATCGATCACTATCAGAATGTCCGGTTTAAGATAGACAAGGTGACGGGTGAAATGTTCGAGGCCCAATTCCTGTGGATACGCTGGTGTTACATCTCCCGACATATGATCCATTTGTGGTGAGGTTTCATGCACGGTGATCTCAGGCATTGCTTTAAGTGCGTGGAGCATGCTGCCATCAAAAGCATCGGCGCCTTCACCGTATTGTCCTTTGCCGTCAATCAGCAATGTATTATGCTGACGGGTGAATTTTTTATGTGTCCCATCATCACGAATAAGCCACTCGCCCGATCCGAAGAGCATGAAGTTGCCTACATCGGGATGAACATGGTGGGCTGATGAAAAGCAATAGGTCATGAGGTTGGTCGCTTTTTTACCGGCATACGGCCCGCACTTGAAGAAAAGAAGCGACGAGTTACCTTCCCACCCGGAACGCGATGTCAGGAAACCCATGTCATCATAATGCTTGAGTGTAGGCAGATCAACCGGCGCTTTTTCCTCAACATCGGGATTGTACCAGATCATATCGAGCCAGCGCGACCTTGTCGAATTAAAACCCCTTTCCATGAGGATTCTTGCTGTCCACTGCGCATAACCATCATTGTATTGTGAAGCGAGATATCGCAAAATACTCGAAGGACCGTACCCATACCCGCGACCACTGTCGCCATAATTGACATTCTTGCTGCTTCTCGACCATGAATCAAAAGGTGTAGTCATGTAAAGAAAGTATTGTGCTGTGTTTTGCCACCAGTCGCCCGCTTCATATTTTGCATTCATCATGTCGGGAGAAAGCCCCGGAATCGATTCGTTGGCGAAGAAGTTGATATTGAAAATATCCTCTGAGAGTGCCATAAACCTCAACATCCATTCGACCCCATATGTCCAATATCCTATTCCTTCATGGCTGGCACCATCGTGCCCTAGAATACTCATCGTTGTGGCATAGCGGTTGAGCGTGAATCCAACCCATGGTAATACTGTTTCATTCTCATCAAAGATGGCCATAGCTGCTGTTGCCAGCCCACAGGAATTGATCCAAAGGTGGTTCTGAAGCCATGCCTCATCCCATTCGTACCAAGGGCGTTCAAGGAGGACTTCCCGTTCGGGTTGCAGAATACCTCTTGACGCATAATCATATATCCGTCGACCACGGGTCAGGATGGTTTCGCGGATCATCATACGGGTGTTTTTATCAAGGTCATCGTAACACCAGTCGTACAGGAGTGCCAAACCGAAAAGCTGCTGCCCAGCGGCAAGATCTCCATGACGTGGTCCCAGAATGCCCCAGGTAGGATAACTGCAAGCCTCCATTGCCCATGCCTTTGCAGCTTCAAGATATGAACGGTCATTTGTCAAGAGCCAGGCGAACGCAAGAGTTGGGATGTTATTGCCAACCTCCCTCATAAAGAGCTGCTCAAACTGATATTCCGGATCGTATTTTGTAGGCTCTTGTTTTACAAGTTTACTAGCATGAGAAAGAAAGTGATTCCAGATTTTTTGATGTGTTGTATCTTTGATTTTCCGAAAATTACTGATTCGGTCTTTTGTAAGAAACAAACGAGGATGAGTACCGCTAATCTTTTCGAGTGATGCCGAGACAAGATCGAGATCATAACGGTCATCCGGAGTATAGTTTGGAATTATCAAAATTTCAGGCGGTGTGATAAGAATTGTACTGTCCTTATCATTTGTGTCAGTTCCATTTCCGGGTCGTGTGATAATAACCGAACACCGGGTAGTTGTCCAGGGAGTGCGCACTTCCGCGGTAACATCTTGCCACACACCAGTGCGGACCGTGTCAGAGGTGAATACAACTGGTGTTCCAAGATTGCTTCCTTCCAAATCATTCATATACCTGACAAGCACACGGAGAGGTTCAGATTCCTTGGTATTGCATTTCAGCTTAAAGCTCAATCGAAAAAAAGTTTGGTCAATAACATTAAACGGTTCAGTTTCAACTATATTCTCTGCGACAAGCTCGCTTATTCTCATGAGCTTGCTATTCTCACCCCGATGATCATCACCTTCTTCGATAACAAGGCGATTGCCAGACGTACTCCAGCGTAACGGCGCTTCTCCGTACCAGCCGAATACTGTATTCGCTTTATTTTGTGATGAACAGTCATTTGCATGCATACATAGTGTCACAAATACAAAAAGGAATAACGATACAGTCATTTTTTTTCCAGAAACGAACATCACTTAACCTCCATTATGTTGATAACTAATACTAGAAACTATATAATCGAAATTCCCCATATCAAAATCATGATAACTGCAACTTCACCAACACCATCTTCCTCGTGTCAGTATAGCTGTTTGCTTTCAGGGCGCAGAAATAGAGTCCGCTTTGTAGTCCTGTTACATGGTCTTTCTTCTTTACTGATAAGGTATATCCATTGCTTCCATGAGTCCCTTCATATATCCAATTGCAAACACCTTTCCCACCATGCCATATCCGCGGCTCTCTTCGCTCTCACCCTCAAGGGTAGGTGCGTGGTCGGGTCGGATAGGGCCATCGAAACCGGATTCATAGTAAACCTGGAGCATCCGTGCCATATCAGTCGGACCATTGTCGTGAAATGTTTCCTGGAATCGCTTTCCCTGGCCCTTTATGTCACGGAAGTGTACAAAGAAGACCTTTTCCTGCTTACAGAACTCCCTGGCTACCGCTTCAATGTCTTCGCCCATAGCTTTAAA
>JABHYP010000273.1 GCA_018656855.1 Candidatus Latescibacterota bacterium
CCTCAACATCGATTCCTCTTTTTTTCAGTTCGGCTATCTCGTCCAGAAGAGCGGTCGGGTCGAGAACGACGCCGTTACCGATGACACAGATTTTATCCGGGTACATGATTCCCGCAGGAATGAGGTGGAAAATGAATTCGTTCCCGTCTACAATCACTGTATGACCGGCATTCGCACCGCCCTGAAAACGGACGACATAATCGGCATCAACCGCCAGGTAATCTACGATTTTCGCTTTCGCTTCATCACCCCACTGGGAGCCTACTACTATTTTTACTGACATGGTATTCCTTATTGAAAAAGACAAAAAAAATCTTCGAGCAATTTGCTCGAATTACAATGTATAATAATGCGGAATATTTTAAGTGTCAAGTCAAAAATATGTTACCAGTCTTCCTGTTTCCCTGACATCGAAATTCAATGAACATAATCCCTAAGCCATAAATTTAGTTGTTTTAGAACAGTTTCACAGAGTATTCCCTGAAAAATTACCTTTGTATTAATAAAGTATTATTTTATATTGGCGAACTTCGTACTTGATAATTCCACTTTTTTTTCAGAATGTTTTAAATGAATAAACATATAGAGTTTGATTGTGAAAAGCGTCGCCATTTTTTGATGGAACTATATAACAGGCTTGAGGATACGAATGGTCAGACGAATTGGTGGCCTGCTGATACTCCTTTTGAAGTATGTATAGGCGCAATTTTGACACAAAATGCCCCCTGGAGGGGTGTGGTAAAATCTATCAATAATCTCAAGGAAAACAGAATATTTGACGTTCATATAATTGCGGACACTCCGGAACAGATTCTTGCAAAAGCTATCCGGCCGAGTATTTATTACAACCAGAAAGCAAAAAAGCTGAAAACTTTCTGCCGGTTTCTTCTGGAACGATATAAAGGAAAAATTGAAAACATGGCCGGACAGGACATGCTTGAAGCCCGCAAAACGCTTCTTGCACTTCCTGGTATCGGGTGTGAAACCGCAGATTCGATACTGCTGTATGCTCTTGGTATGCCGGTATTTGTTGTCGACGCGTACACACGGCGTATTTTCACACGCCACGGGCTTATTGATCCCAACTGGGATTATGAAAATATACGTAATTTCTTTGAGGAGGCACTTGAACCGGACGTCGGGCTTTATGGCGAGTTCCATGCACTGATCTGTCTTCTGGGAGCTAACTATTGTAAAAGGAATCCGGGATGCGATAATTGCCCGGCAAAGGAGATTATGGGAGAACCGGTATTGTGAAATTAAAAAGACTGTTTTTTCTATCGCTCGGACATATTGCTTCGGATTTCTATCCGGGAATGCTTTCCCCGTTACTGCCGCTGATTCTTGACCATCATGGTTTATCCATGGCGCATGCCGGTATTCTTGTTACAGTGCTGCAGGGAACCTGTAATCTTTCCCAGCCATTTGTCGGGGTTCTCAACGACACCAGGCCGATGAAATCTTTCCTCTGGGCAGGGCTGATTATTTCCGGCCTGCCATTCTGTTTTCTCATGCAGGCCGGCAGTCTTAGCAAAATGATTATTGCCCTTGCAATTTCCGGCATCGGCGTAGGCATGTACCATCCGGTTGCTGCGGTAGCGGCGGGTTTGAGCGCCAGGGGAGAACATAAAAGTTTATCAATGGCGGTGTTTTCATCCGGCGGGACAATTGGTTTTTTGACTGCACCGATGTTTGTGGTGCTGGTTGTGAAAATCCTTGGTGAACAGTATATGCCTCTCGCTATTGTACCGGCTCTTTTAATGGCGGTGTATTTTATTTATGACCGCGATATTGTTGTCAGTGAGAAGCATCATTTGACTGCAAGCGAGTGGTTCGCTTCGCTCGTGGAAAATAAAAGAGAACTCACAGTACTCTGGCTTGTCTCATCGTTCAGAGCGGTAGTGCATTTGCTTGTCGGTTCTTTCCTTCCTCTACTTATCATAACCCGTGGTTCATCATACGAATCGAGCGCATTTATCCTTTCGGCAACCCTTTTTGCAGGTATGA
>JABHYP010000274.1 GCA_018656855.1 Candidatus Latescibacterota bacterium
AGCTCTCCCATGTCCGGAGTAGAGCTCTGCACCCATATCTGCGTGGGTCGCGCAGGAGCTTCGCCGGGAAACTCGGTCAGATCAGCGGAATAAGCAAAGAGATATCCGCCATTGAGAGAAACTTCATTTACCATGAACGTTGATGCTTTTCGCATCGCATCAAGAACCTCTTTTTCTGAAGGAGCGGCGTATGAAATTACCGAAGTCATGATAATAGTAAATACCATCATAGTTAGAAAAATATATCTGGTGAACCGTGTCATGCAATTATTCCTCCGTTATAATATGTGAAACATTATTTTGTATTTTTACTATTAAAAAACAGCAAGCCTTTTTTACAAAAGAGATGTCAATAATAAAAAAAACCGCTATGAACAATGGTAATGCTCTTCAATCTGTAAATCAAGAAAGAATTCTGAATTGTAAGATTAGCTGAATTTATTAGCTGAACAGGATTATAAGCAAATCCCTACGAGTGGTGGTAATTTCATTTTCTCCATACGAGAATAATTAATATTTGTGAATAATCCGGTTTAATTTAATCTGGTTTAAAAAGATAAAAAAAAATATTATAAACTTGACAAAGAAAATATCTTTGCTACTTTATAAATTCTTGCATATATATTATGAAAAAACTTTTATATAGGGTGGATTTAATGGCAACAACAGCAGATTTCAGAAACGGTTTTACTTTCCAGGACGGCGACAACTTATTTTCAATTGTCGAATTTTTACATGTAAAACCCGGCAAAGGCGGCGCTTTTGTACGCACCAAGCTGCGAAACGTCAAAACAAAAGCTATAATTGAACGAACATTCCGTGCAGGGGAAAAAGTTGACGAGGTCAGGCTTGAAAGAAGGCCGTATGACTTTCTCTACAGGGATGGAGACTTTTATTTTTTCATGTGCAGTGAAACCTACAATCAGATACAACTAGCTAAAGAAATGCTTGGCGACGCTTCTAATTTTCTGATTGATAATTGTCCGGTGGAAATTCTTTTTCACGGTGAAATCCCGATTGAGTTGGCCCTGCCAAAATTTGTCGAGATTGAGATAACCCATACTGAACCTGGATTTAAAGGCAATACCGCCCAGAATAAAACAAAACCTGCTACACTTGTTACGGGTCAGGTAATCAACGTGCCGCTCTTTATCGATATCGGAAACATTGTTAAAATAGATACGGATACCGGAGAATATATCGAACGGGTTACAAAATAACAGAAACATGAAAAATTCATATTGACATTTAAAAAATTTAAACATATTAATTGAATAAATGAACCTAATTACCAAATATTTTAATATATCCACTTTATTATTTTTGCAGGGAGAATGTTAATGGGTGGAGATTTGAAAGTACCAAGAGACTTATTTTATACGAATGACCACACATGGGTTCTCGTGGAAGACAGCCAAAGTACCATTGGTATTACCTATTTCGGACAGTCAGAACTTGCGGAGATTGTATATATTGATCTTCCTGATGTGGGGAGCGAAGTCGTACAGGGTTCTCTTTTCGGAACCATTGAGGCCATGAAGGCAGTTGCTGAGCTTATATCACCGGTTTCAGGTGAGATCATTGAAATCAACGAGACTCTTGAGGCGGACCCGCGTCAGGCAAATATGGATCCTTATGGAGAAGGTTGGATGATTAAGGTCAAGTTACATGACGCGGACGAGATTGACAGTCTGCTGACACCACAGGACTACATTGTTTATATATCAGGCGAGGAAGAAATGTAACATAAAATATTTACATTATTATTTATGTTCGGATTTAACACTTAAAAGATATTCAGTGTTAGCGTAATAATGAACTTACATTATAAAAGTGAAAAAATAAAGACTGCTTTATTTTTTCTTGACATTACTCACTGATAAATAGTATATTTACAGGGTTCGGGGCATATAATTACAGCCTTTATTAAATTTCTTAAATGGATTGACGAAATGGCTAAACGTGCTGTTTTTACTGAAAATACAACGAAATACAGGTCTTTTATGTCCTGTTACCGCTGCCCCGTTCCTCTTTCCGATTTTGTTGCCAAAGTGACAAACGATATTCGTCATCGAATTATCCTGCTGCACGGCCTCATTGTACTCCTGCTCGTAATTGTAGGATAGCAGAGGCCGCCTGTTCGAACCTAACTTTAAACTTTAATAATAAGGTTGGTAGGTGCCTCTGAAATCAAGGAAGGCAATGGGGTATTATATTTAAAATGGACAATTTTTGAACCGGAAAGAGGGATAAAAGCAAAAGGGTAATAGAGTAAAGGATAAATACACAATTCTGAACTTTCAATGATCAATTCAAAAATATGCCAACGGACAACTGACAAACCAACAGAGGCAAAAGATGAGAAGTGACGATGTAACAAAAGGATTTGAGAGAGCGGCGTCCCGTTCACTTATGTATGCCACTGGTGTCGATCCCTCACAGATGGGAAAACCGATGATAGGAATCGCTTCCGGATTTACCGATCTTATTCCTGGTCATTCGGGAATGCGCGACCTTGAACGTTTTATTGAGAAGGGAATTCATTCAGGAGGCGGCACAGCGTTTATTTTCGGAATTCCCGGTGTTTGTGACGGTATCGCTATGGGTCACAGCGGAATGAAATACAGCCTGTGTACACGTGAACTGATCGCCGATGCAGTCGAATGCGTTATGATGGCCCATAAACTGGACGGTATCGTGCTTCTCACAAACTGCGACAAAATCACTCCCGGTATGTTGATGGCTGCGGCGCGGCTTGATGTTCCTGCTATAGTGGTAACTGCCGGACCAATGTACTCGGGTATGCGGAATAAAAA
>JABHYP010000275.1 GCA_018656855.1 Candidatus Latescibacterota bacterium
GGAGGCGTAGCCGAAACGGAGGTAATCAGGGTTATCTTGCTCTTTCATCGTATTGTTAGTACCATAACCATTGACAGGTAAAATGGGGCCGGTAGCAAAGCAATTATTAGTGCTTGAACTTTTATTCTTGAAAAATGCAAAGTGTGGTTCAAAAAGTGAAACGTATGGCGGTCGAATACTGTTACACCATATTAAAAAAATTCCACATACGGAAAATCCAGCCAAATTTATTTAGAGTAGGATTCTTTACTTTTCGCACGCACCGATTTTTTGGGTTCGCCTTCTCATATACCACATTTTTCTCATCACACTTTCATTAATTTCCAGTTTCAACTCAAGCGGATGGATAAGACTTGTGAAGTACACTGAGTGGCAAGCTAAATTGTACTGATATGATGTCTTATATTGAGATAGCGCGTTTGAGGGCGTTTATCGAAGCCTATGTGGGTAGTATTTGAGTAATTGGATATTATATTGGAAATTTTGGCGTTGTTACAAATAGCTATTTCATATACAGCATTTTACCAGTTATTGAAGCATATCCCGCATAAATTTGATAGAAATAAAGTCCCGATGTAAGTTCAGTAGCATCGAATACAAGTTCATGAGTTCCCTGTTCCCTGTGACCGAGTTCGTATACCCGTACTCTCTGCCCAAGAGAATTGAACACTGACACTTTTACCTTCCCTGAGTGTGAAAGTTCATATCGGATTGTTGTCTGAGGATTAAACGGGTTGGGATAGGATACAGCAGTTACAAACTGATCGGGTATAGCGTTATCCTGTTTGGGTTGCTGTTCTAAATAACTACTCGCAACCAGTGTGAAACAGGCTTCTGTAATATCTTTACCTGAAACGAAGCTGAAAGTATTGTCGAAGAGGCTGATCTCTCGGTTGGTGCCACGTTCATAAATGGTAATCACCATATCATAGGGAAGCTTTTCAATACCTTCAAGTTCAAGAGTGACTGTTTCGCCGGGTATATTTGTCCTCACATCGAAATCCCATGATATGGTTTTTTCAGGTGGTCTGAAATCAACCGTATAGTCTGATAGGTATTTATTCCAATCACGATGCGGAAATAGTACAGAAACATATCCACCAACAGGAGGTGGTTCTACATGATCATAACGATCCCATTCCATATTTGCTCTTTCGCTGACACCGAGGTGATTGGCCGTATCTTTTGCATCGCCTGCCGTTGCTATTAATGTCAGCATCCAGTCAAACTGATTTGTGACAACCGGCTTTTCTGATTCTGTAGCAGGTATCGGATTTAGTTTAACAATAGCTGTTACAGTTGTCAGGTTTTTTACAGCATAACCCATCCATGGTTCGAGAACTGTTGGCGGATTGACTGGATCAGACCAGTTTCCCTCATAAGTATACAACACGCTGAGATCAGCTCCAGAGGGATTGTCAATATCATCCCAAGATATGTCGAACATCCAAGGATTGGCAATGTCATTCCAGCCCGGTCTAAGCTCTATTGTAAATGGTTCAGAAGTTATCACAGTTTTACCCAGAGGTGCATTAAGAAGGAAATTAGTTTTTGTAATGAGCCAAAATGATTTGCCGGGCCCAAAACCTTCAATATCAGGATATTCATCAGGATTTGTACTTCCGGGTGCAAATCTAAATAGACGCCAGTCGATGCCACTATTACCTGAGGGAAGGTTGCCTTCCAACTGGTTAACTATTGATGTTTGTGAAAGTTCAAGAGGAATGGATATCATTCTATACCCGTTCACTTCTGTCCCGCTAACTATTTCTTTAGATGATACAGCATTATTGACAATGGCATTTATTGAAAAATAATCTGTTCCGAAAGGAAGCCGTGTCTCAGTATCATTGATGTCATTTGAAGTAAAGTAATACTCCATCCCGAACGCTGTGAATATTCCAACACCAATCGTTCCTGTATAATTGCCCTGATTCACGGAAGCAAGTTCTATGCTCTTATCAAATTCCCTTCTGCCAGTGACATCATAATAGAGTGTCACATTATTAATAGCTACATCGCTGGTAACAGTAGCATCAAATGTGAGCACGGCATTTTCCTGTGCTTCGGTTATGGGAACATGAGTAATACTGAATTCAGGAGTATAGATTTCAAATAAGCCGGATATATCAGACACGCTTGAATCATCTGTATCAGAAATTTTTACCAGGCACATATTAGAAAGAACTACTGGAACAGTCCATCGGTATGAACCCGTTGATGCCGATACACTCGACACTATCGTATTCCAGCTTCCGCCATTGTCGTCAGAATAATCGATCTTTACATCGGTTATGCCTTTGAATTGCCAGGTTATTTCATACTCAAAACCTGTTGACCATCTGTCACCAGACCGTGGAGAAGTGACAGTTATGAAATCTTCAGAGGTAATTGTAAATGGATTATCACTTAGGTCTGCTATATTATAATCAGAAGCATCGAAGATTCTGACTAAACACTCCGATGAAAGTTCATCAGGAACGGCCCAAAAGTATGAATATGAGGATGCGGATATGCCGGAAATAATATTTACCCACGTAAGACCATTTGTAATAGAATACTCAATATTAACATTATTCACTCCGGAAGAACTCCACGTAATATTCTGGGTACTCCCAGGTGTCCAGTTTTCATCACCAACGGGGGATGTAATCTCAACAAAAGGTTTTATAGATATTGCAAAAGTGGATTCGCTGACGTCAAACCGGATTGATTTATTATTGTCGGTAATCCTCACGAGATATGCAGATGATTCTATAGTTGGCATTGTCCAGTTATATGATCCTAAGCCTGCATTAGTACTTTGAATTATTGTTGCCCAGTCTGTTCCTCCATTTATTGAGTATTCAAGTTTGACCGTTGCTACACCTGATGATTCCCATGTAATGGATTGCGTTGTGCCTGCTGTCAGCGTTTCCCCGCCATTCGGATATGTTAAGTCTAAATAAGGCGCTGGTGATATTGTAAAGGTATTATCACTGGCATCCGTGATTTCAGCATCATCGGCATTAATGATCCTTACGAGGTATTCAGAGGTAAAATTATCCGGTACTGCCCAAGAAAATGATCCCTTCGAGGCATCATAGTTTTCAGCAATTGAGTTCCAACTTGAGCCACTATCATGTGAAAATTCTATGTTTACTAAGGACACATCACCGTATTCCCATGTGATGTTATTTTCTGAACCAGCGATCCAGTCCTCACCCCCGTTAGGGGAAATAATTATTACATAGGACTGCGCAGCAATAGAAAACACATCACTTGTGGTAGTATTCTCAGCATTTTCCATGTCAGAAATTTTCACAAGGCACGAGTTGGAAATACTTTCAGGAACTGTCCAAGTGTATGACCCGGATGAAGCATCGATGTTATCTTCTATGGGATTCCAGCTTGAGCCTCCATCTGTCGAATACTCAAGCTTAACATTATCAATATACGCACTTTTCCATGAGATTTCATGTGATGATCCCGTGCTCCATTTTTCTTCGCTGCCGGGTGCTAATAACTGAATAAACGGAAGTTGTATAATACTGAACGAAGCTTCACTGAGGACCTTGCGGTTTCCGTCTGCAGTGTCAGTAAGTCTCACCAGACAGTTTGCGGATTCAACATCAGGTACTGTCCATGCATAAGTTCCAGTGGCAGCATCCGTACTCGACACAACATTCACCCATCTTGTTCCGTCGTCAGGTGTGTACTCTATACGAACATTGGATATTCTAAACGAATCCCACTGGATATCAAATGATGATCCGGCAACTAGTTCTTCTTCGCCGTTCGGAATCAGCAGAGTGAGAAATGTAGGATCTATAACACTGAACACCCCGGCGCTTATAACAAACATATTCGCATCCGATGTATCTGTAATGCGGACAAGGCACTCTGTTGACGCTATATCCGGCACAGCCCACTCATACGCGCCTGTTGAGGCATCGATACTCGATTCAATCGTTGTCCATTTGTTTCCGTTGTCAGAGGAATATTCGATCTTTACGGTTGCTATCCTGTGAGATTCCCATTGGATTTCAAAGGGATTCAGGTTAATAAGTTCTTCGCCGCCGGTTAGATTAATCAGATTGATGAAGGCTGGTTTCGTTACAGTAAAACCGGTATCGCTCATATCGGTGACATTGGCGTCGATCGTATCGGTGACACGTATTCGGCATTTCGTTGATTCAATGTCGGGGA
>JABHYP010000276.1 GCA_018656855.1 Candidatus Latescibacterota bacterium
CTCCTTTTCCAATAAGGATTTTTGCGAAATATTGGCTTTATCGTAATATTGATATGTCAAGTGTTATTTCATTTGATTCCATATTTTATTGATTGAAAATAAGGATTGTCTATAAGCAAATTCCTAACCAGAAATTGCTGACTCCGCCTATAAACAACCAGTGGTGTCTTGTTTGGGGCTGTCAGCCCTGGATTGCGGAATTTCCCTGGGCGAATTATGAATATTCATACGATTTCAAGCCGACCGAAAGCGGGCGTCTCACACTTGAATGCTGGATAACGCCGTTTGATTATGCGTCGTATGACGGGCCCGATCATTCGGTGATTTCAAAACTTGTCGAGGATACAATAATCGGTATTTCATGGGCGATCCTAGATTTCGATCACGGCAAAAAGGATGGCCCGGGCAACAGCAACCTTGCGCATAACAGAAACAGTGTCAAAGATGCTTCCGCCCTTTGCGCTTTTCGGCTCATGCCTCTCGATGAGCGGTTTCTTCCCGTACTCAAAGCAGGATGGTCGTTTGAAATTGTGGATGCCGACCGCAAACTTGTCTATTTCAAAGACGAATCGGTCGGTAACATCACCGAGTGGATATGGCATTTCGGGGACGGGGAAACCTCCACTGAGCGCAATCCGGTGCATCGATACGAAAAGCCGGGGCATCGTTATACTGTCTGGCTCGATGTGAAAGACGGGGATGGCTCCTCCCGGCATTCGAAACACTGGGATGTGATAATCCGATGACAGCAGAATTATGAATAGAGAATATTCTTATTTACTCTCAATAATAAAAAAGATTCTGCAATTCAAAAACACCAATTCATCACCTGAGCCTTATTTATCAAATGTTTTTGCTTACCCAAATTCACTTTGACCGGACACAAAGACTTGAATTAGTAAAATAATACTCTATACACAAGTCATGGGATACGTGATGTCGCAATAAAATCTTGCGAAGTTTTCAAGCATATTGCGCTTTAATATGAGAATTGCATGCATTAACACTTGTAAAAGAACATGGATAGAGGTAAAATTCTCTTATCAATCAGTTTGTTGAGGGTTTGAATGCTCATGAATTTTATGTGGCGAGCGTCAATGTTATTATCTTTATTTTTAACGCCAATATCATTGACATAATGTTTTTTTCAGGAGAAATGCCATGAAAAGACGGAAATTTGCATCAATACTGCCCCTTGTATCTGCTGCTCTTCTGGAATCTCCTCCAAAAGCACACTCCAGTGCCAGTGAACGCGAGACGAGGCTGCTCTGTAGTGAATACCTCGAGCGGGTAAGGGACATGCTTGTCACCATTAAAAACAACGAGTCGGATAATCTTCTTGAAGCGGCCCACCATATTGCCAAAACTATTAAGAACGGCGGCATGTGTTTTCATGCATGGGACAGCGGACACAGTACGTTTAGCGATTTGTTCCCGAACCGTCACGGCGATCCGGGCATTTTCACGAAAGGCTATAATCCTGAACGGGCGAAAAGTGGCGATTCGCTGCTTATAAGCATAATAAGCCGCCCCATCGAGGATCCACGAAAAAAAGGTGTTTTTGTTATTGGGGGTCCGGCTCCCTGGGCGGCGGAAACACCAAATCCCGAATTGCTCATCGAAGAGCAACAGCGGCTTCAATACCGTCATTTTTGTAATATATGGATCGATACCGGTATATCCACCCATGGCGCAATTATGTGGCTTCCAGGCGAAACAGTCCCTATGGGTGCTGTGTCCGGGGCTCTTGGACTCATGACATTCTGGATGATCACTGCCGATGCGGTGAGGATACTTGCGAGAGATGGTGTCCATGTAAAGGTTGGCGGTGATGAACCGAACGTATCCGGAAATGCTGCCAAGCCATACACGTTTCGTCCACAGTACAGCAAGTTTGTGAGTCTCGACAGACCGCTCGGCAGGGAATATTTCAACCAGGCAATGAAACAACTCGTCAGTATCGAGTCAGAAATCGGTTCAAGCAACCGTATTGCAGATGCAATTGTCGATACTATTCTTTCGGGTGGAAATGTTTTTTACTACAGCCGCTATGTGAGCGCTCTCTGTAACGAAGCGACAAACCGACGGGGCGGGCTGCTCCTGAACAGGGGGCTTTTTGACTCCGAAAAAGGGCTGAAAATATCCGATCAGCATTTGCGGGCGGACAAAGCTGAAAGCGTTACCAGCAAAGATATCGTAGTGATGGGAGTATACCAGCCGGATGACCCGGTAGACCTGAAACACCTTAGGACATTGCGCAGCACCGGGGCAAAGGTGATTTCCATCGGCGCCCGCTCAAGAGACGGCATCATCCCTTCCGGAGAAAACGGGCCGTCCCTGACAGATATCCACCTCGGTAACATGTGCAACACTTACGGCCTTTTTGCCATTCCCGGAGTGGAAAAGAAAGTCTGCCCTACATCAGGCCTTTTGGTCAACCAGATGCATTATGCTGTCCAGATGCAGGTTGCAGAGAAGCTCATCGAACGTACCGGAAACAATCCGCGTATCGATGCAAATGCCGCCATGAAGGGTGGTGTGGAAAAGCGCCTGCTGGACTTTGAGATCATTCGGAAGAGAGGCTATTGAACTCTGGCCTTGATCAAAAGGGCAATCCGGTATAAATGGTATCGAATCATTTTGGGTTTATGCAAAACGCAGACTTGAAAAATCCCACGGCATTCCCCAAAATACATTTAATTGGTATCTCAAAGAAGGTGTAGATTCAATTATCGAAACGAAAATACCTATCTTATATTATTAGAAAATTTCAGAAAATATCCTCTTAACTAGTATAGTCCCTTAAATTATTTATCAAAAAAACTTCGCGTCTTTGCGAGAGATAATTTTTTTTTGAAAAGATAACAAACTAATTTCTCTAATATAATAAAAAGAGGTTTTAATAATGGATCGACGGGGATTTCTTGAATGTTCAGATACCGCCGCTGCGTGTATTTCCTCCGGCGCTTTGCTTTCTATGCTCGACGGCTGCGGCAGAACAACATCGGCAGCGCGTCAGCCGAACATAGTCATTGTCGCTTTGGACGATGCCGGATGGAAAGATTTCGGCTACCACAATTCCGAAATCAAAACTCCGTCAATCGACCGGTTTGCACGCGAGGGTGTCGATCTTAACAATTTTTATGCTTATCCGACCTGCTCTCCGACACGGGCGTCACTCATGACCGGGCGGCCTCCGAGCAGAGTCGGAGTGACCTCCGCGGTATCGGCGCAGCACGAGGAACCGATGCTTCCGAAAGGTACTGTCACAATCGCAGAGCTTCTGCGCCGTAACGGTTATTCGACAGGAATTTCCGGCAAATGGCACCTTGGTAATACTCTTGAATTAAGCCCCGACAACTACGGTTTCGATCACGCTCACGGATTTCTCGGGCCCTGGGTGGATTTTTATACGCACCGCTCTCAGCAGGAAAAAGTCACATGGCACCGTAACGGAGCATATATCGAACAGGAGGGGCATGCGACAGATTTGATCGCGGACGAGGCGATTCAATTCATCACCGAATTCAGGGATAAGGACAAACCGTTCTTTCTGTATGTTCCGTTCAACGCGCCGCATCTGCCGCTTCAGGAGGAAAAACGCTGGATTGAGCCCTATGACGGTATCATCGAAAGCGAATCACGAAAATATTATGCGGCGGCGGTAAGCCATGCCGATCATGCTATCGGGCGCATTATCTCCACGCTGGAGGAAGAAGGACTC
>JABHYP010000277.1 GCA_018656855.1 Candidatus Latescibacterota bacterium
AACAGGTGCAAAAAGTGAGGCGGCTGCTGCAAAATACATAGCTGAACCGCCGAGTGCATTTCTGACCGCTTTTTTTTCAGTGACCACATCATCAAACGCTATTGAGCCGACAACCACAATATCCATTTAATATTCCCGATTAATTGTTTATTTCTACATGCCTTACATGTGCATCCTCCCAGAGCTTTTCAAGCGAATAATAGGCTCTGGTTTCCTTGTCGAAAATGTGTACCACAATATCCACATAATCAAGAAGTACCCACTTCAGGGCTTCTATACCTTCCAGATGCCATGGAATGATGTTTGCATCTTTTTTAAGCTTTTCACGGATTTCATCGGCGATTGCCTTCAAATGTACATTTGATGTGCCGGTTGTAAGAATAAAAAAATCAGAGACACTCGAAACGCCGCGTAAGTCCAGTACAGCAATGTCTTCACCTTTTTTATCCACAATATACTTGATAATATTTTCCACACAGTGTTCGGTGTCATTATTTTTTTCTAAAATCAATCTGTAGTTTCCCCTTTTGTTTTAAGTAATGTACTCCAGTCGCGCCCAAGAACAACAGCCACATCCTCTATCAGGTATGGATCATCTGAACGCTGTTCGAGTATTATCTCAATACCAAGAGCCTTACTAACAGCTTCCGCCTTTTTTCCTACTCCTTTTCTATCAACAACGACTGATGTTTCAAAATCAAACGAATCAGCATTACCACCCTGACCGTTTACAACATCGAAACCATCGCTCCTCAGCTTCTGAGCAAACATGGATGCAAGACCAACCCTTCCGCATCCGTTAAAAACCGCTACCCGTACTGAGTAGTTTTCACCTCTATCAGGTTTAAAGGTTTCTTTATGAGTTCTGTTAAGAATAATCAGCGAAACAAGTGAAAATATTGTAATTGCAAGCGATATAACTACAACAGGGATAAAAGAATTTTTCATAATCGTTGATAATAATGAATTGCCGGAACAAAAACGGGAATGCAAAGTATTTCAACGCATTCCCATAAACGTATCATGTTATGTAAAATATCATAAATTCAGGCTGTTTTAATATCCAGCGAATGGCGAATGTTGGTGCCTACCGTATCTGTTATTGTATCCAAAGAATCCGTCGTATAGATCATAACCATTATATCTGTTATAGCCTTGGGATCCATACCCTGAACTGTAATCACGGTAATAAAAACCTATAGTTGTATTTTTCCATGGCTTGTATACAAGATCGAATGAGGGGATAAAAACTCTTCCAGCATTCTGATTGCGGAGGCCGGAGTAGGCATTGCTGCTGCCAAACAACTGCCCTGTTTGAGATTGATATGCCACTTTGAGCCGCATAATAACGGGAATATTGAACCTATACTCCATCGAATTCATGTACATACCCATCATTTGACCACTGCCTCCTGTAGAGGAAAAGCTCATCATATACTGATTTCTCATAGTGAAGCGTTCAGGGTCAAGCAAGCTCAGTTTGTTTAGGCCATATTTCTGTTTGTTGCCGATTTGAAGAATTGTTCCGGGTTTATTCGCAGACACAGCCGATTGGGTAAATCCATTTGCAGCAAAACCCGCAATCAAGGTAACTGTTACAACACCTACAATAATTCTGTTAGCTAATTTCATTATTTCGCATACCATATAAAAGTTGATTAATTAGATGTAAAATACTAAATACAATTAATAATAACAAAGACTTTATGTCAAGGAATAATAAAAATATATTATTAATAAAAGTGAGAGATTTATATTATATTTAATTTCTATAAGTCACAAAAGTTTCAATAAAAGATTTAATTTTAAAAAATATTCCTCATTCACGCTGTTTTTTATCAACTATTTCATTTTTCCCATTAATAAAAACAATTGTTGGTTTATAGTCTTTAAGTTCTTTATCTTCTGCAGTTACATAAGAAAGCACATGTACTGTATCACCCTCGGCACACATTCTTGCTGCAGGGCCGTTAAGACAAATTATCTTTGAACCGCTTTCACCGCGTATGACATATGTTTCGAACCTGGAGCCGTTGTTCAGATTCACCACCTGAACGCGCTCGTTTTCAATAATATCAGCTTTATCAATGAGATTCCCGTCAATGGTAATACTCCCATCGTAGAATAGATTCGATTGAGTTACTGTTGCATTGTGAATCTTCGATTTCAGTACTGTTCTCTGCATTCTTAGTTTTCATTCCTTATCAGTTTTTTTACTTAAAACTCCCGACATTTTATATCCTTTGGCAACCGTGTAAAGTCTTTCCGGAGAATCAGGATTTACATGCGCCTTAACTATTTCACCAACAAAGATAATATGGTCTCCGCTTGGGGACTCGCCT
>JABHYP010000278.1 GCA_018656855.1 Candidatus Latescibacterota bacterium
ATCGCTCCCTTTCTTGTCGAGGTGCTTCCACTGAACGTTACCAACGAAGAAACTCTTCTTATCGCAGAAAACCTATATAAAACGTTATGTGAAAAGAGAATTTCAGTACTGTTAGATGACCGTGACGAGCGCGCGGGAGTTAAGTTCAAGGATGCCGATCTTTTCGGCGCCCCGGTAGAAGTGGTTATAGGCGAGCGTAACATTAAAGAAGGTGTCGTTGAACTTCGCGTAAGAGACGAGGACACTGTTGAAAAAGTAGCGATTGATAATATTGCATCAAGGGTTTTGGAGGTGCTTAACCCCGATGAGAACGTTATTTCTTATTGACTTTCAATGAAATATGATATATTTTATGAATCTAAATTTCGGAGCGTATTCAGTTGGTTAATCGTCGTGATTTATTGCTTGGACTTATGGTGTTGGCAGTTTTCATCGGAATGATTTTTATCGTTCTTTTGTCACTGACAGCACTTACGGTTGATGGAAGCCGTGTTACATCAAAGAGTGTCGGGATTATTGAAATTATTGGCCCTATTGTCAGCCCGATGCCCGTGGTTGAAAGTCTTGAACGCTATATCAGCGATGATAACATATTAGCAATAGTAATTAGACTTAATACTCCTGGCGGTGGTGTGTCCGCAACCCAGGAGATTTATGAAACTGTCAAAAAAGCGCGCCGGGCAGGAAAAAAGATAGTCGCTTCGATGGGAGCTGTCGCGGCTAGCGGCGGGTATTACGTGGCCGCTGCCTGTGATACCGTGGTTGCCACACCGGGCACAATTACCGGCAGCATCGGTGTTATTGCGAGTTTTTCCGAGTTTTCCAATCTTTTTGAAAAGATAGGTATTACGTTTAATGTACGGAAAACCGGTAAATTCAAGGACACAGGTTCCATTGCCAGGAAGATGACCGACGAAGAAAAAGCGCTCATTGACGAACTGATCATGGATACCCACGAACAGTTCGTACAGGCGGTTTTTATGGGGCGCAATCTTGATCCCGATTTTGTCCGTGAGAATGCCGACGGGCGTGTTTTCACCGGCAGGCAGGCTTTGAATATTGGTTTTGTAGATATTCTGGGCACCTATCAGGAAGCTATTGATCTTGCGGGAACAATGGTTGGACTTGGAAAAAATCCGCCTGTGCACAAAGTCCAGAAGGATATCTTCAGAAGAGTTTTAATTGACGGGATTTCAAATTTAATCTCAAGAAGTGTGGGTGATGAAATTCCCAGCATTTCATACAAGTGGGTTTATTGATAAGGCATTAGTGTTTTTTACCGGATGAACTATTATAATTGTATGTTTTTAATAAAATTCAGTTATGTTCATTAAGGATATTTTTTGATGGCTGAAATATCTGAAAGGAGTTTATAATGACAAAGGCTGACGTTATCGCCAGAATCGCATCCCAAACGGGTTTGACCAAAACAGATGTTCGTGAAGTAGTTGAGGGTTTTTTCGATGCTGTTAAATCTTCATTTAAGGAAAATGATCCTCTGGAAATAAGAGGTTTCGGAACATTTCATGTCGTCAGCCGTGCACCGAGAAAAGCCCGCAACCCGCGGACAGGCGAGGAAGTTCCCATACCTGCCCGGAAGCGGCCTGTATTTAAGCCGTCCCGAGAAATGATAAAAGCAATTTCCGGTACTGATTAATATAACGAAAGGAGTTTAATTTGCCCTGTGGTAAAAAAAGAAAGCGTCAAAAAATTTCCACACATAAAAGAAAAAAACGCCTGAGAAAAGACAGGCATAAGAAAAAATAGATTTTACCCCATACTGCTTCTAATGATGCCGCGAAAAATTTAAATACTGGCAAGGCAAAATGGCAGGAAAATCAAAGTTTTTTAAAGAATAATAATTCACCAGTATTCATGGATTGATAGTTAAAATTTATCAATAACCCGGAATCTGGAATTTTGAATCTATTTTCGGACTTTATTAATTAACTTTGTCAAACTCAAGGGCAATTAGCTCAGCTGGATAGAGCGTTGGCCTCCGAAGCCAAAGGCCGGGCGTTCGAATCGCCCATTGCCCACCATAATAGAAATCAAGGACTCAGGTGATATCACCTGAGTCCTTATTATTATTTATACTCAACATTGCCTGTTTAAACTAACCTTTTATACCCGTGAAGACATTACAGACAAAGATTAAGTGGATAATGTCTGGAATATTTAATTTGAAACATGGAACTTAAGAAATATGAATTCAAAAGACTGTGTTAAATCTGTTCTTTGCGGAGATGTTCCGGACAGAGTTCCATGGGGAGAGTTCTCTATTGACTTTGATACTGTAGCAAAGGTTATAGGCCACGAGACGTATTACCGCGCAAAAGCCAGATCGCAGTTCGCTTTCTGGGAGGGACGCCGAGACGAGGTCGTACAGAGCTGGAAAGAGGACGGTATCGAATTCTTTAAAAAGATAGACTGCCTCGATATAATCAATGTATCCGCCATGGCAAGCGGAGTGGCGCCGCCTGAGGGCTACGAGTGCGAAAAACCGAAAAAGATTTCTGAAAACACCTGGGAGTACAGAGACGGAACTGTAATTAAGTACTCTGAACTGACAGCCGATCTGACAATCGTGCACAACCCAAATGTGGGAAAACAGCATTTCACCCCGGATCATTTTGAAAATGAGCCTGTCAGCGAACCTGTGGACGAAAGCTGTTTCGAGGTTGTTGATGCTTTCATCGAAGAATTTGGAGATGACCGTTATATCATCGGCCCCTGCGGTCATGAGGTTGGTATTGTGCTTCTTGGCGGAGACTTCACCGAAGGCGGCGGCGGATTTGCGCACGGCCTCATGCAGTACCATGATAATCCCGAAACGGTTCGAGCTGCATACCGATATGAAGTGAAGAATAACAACATGTTAGACCATCAGTATATCCGTCCCGGGCAGGATGCTGCAATGTTCGGCCACCAGGATTTTGCAAGCACCCATGGGCCGTTTATCTCTCCAGAAATGTTCCGCGAGTTTGCTCTTCCGGCTATTAAAGAGCGTGTTGCAAATGTCCACGATGAGTTTTGCATGCCCGTTTTCAAGCACGCCTGCGGGAATAACAATAAACTCCTTGATATGTTTGTCGAGGCCGGATATGACGTCTATCAGTCTATCCAGCGAACAGCCGGGATGGATATTGGTAGAATCAAGGAAAAGTACGGCGACCGTATGATACCCTGGGGAGGTCTGGACGTGGAAGACCTTGTTTCGGGTACTCCTGCTGACATTAAAAGAGATGTCAGGTACGCCATGGAACATTTAAAGCCAAGGGGGCGTTATATTTTCGGTTCAACTCATTCCATAGCAGTTGGGACACACTACGATAACTTTATTGCGATGGCTGATGAATTTGTAAAACTGCGTTACTACTGAGTATTAATAATTATTACTAATTCTGGTTTTATACTGTTAACACTAAGTTATACTATTGTCAGATTTCTTTCCAGCCTGCCTCTATTTCGACAGCAACTGTCCCGAATCTTTATCGATTAATAGCCACGCATTTCCCTTCTTTTGAAGAATTGAAGCCGGAACCTGAGTCGTTATCGGTCCTTCTACAACGGCTTTTATTGATTTTGCTTTAAGCGCAGTCGGAACGATAATAATTGTAAATAGCCCGCTTAGGCAGGCCGATACGGTCATTGTATAGGCGGATTTTGGTACCTCATCCACAGTTTCAAAACAACCATCGTGCACCAACTGTTCAAAGGTCTCTTTATCAAGTTGGGAAGTCTTGAAAATTGCAGGGTCATTAAAATCGCAGTAAGACGGATCTATGAATGCGAGATGTCCGCTCTCGCCGATACCCAGAATCATTATATCAATAGGAGCCTCTTTCAATAAAGAAGAATAACGGCGACATTCATCTTCCGGATCTGATGCCTGACTATTTATGGGGAAAAAATTCACTCCTTCCACCCTGTTGAATAACCTGTCTATGAGAAAACGACTGAATGATTGCTCATGATCCGGTGGAAATTCCTTATAATCATCGAGATGAAAAGCATATACTTTTGTCCAGTCAATGTCAGGTTCTTCACCGAGGTATTTCAGAAAATCAGTCTGCGACATGGCAGAAGCGAAAACCATGCGCACCCTCCCTTTTTCATCTATTGTTCTGCGCATGATGTCGGCGACTGTGTGCGCGGCCGACCGGCCAAGCAGATCCCGGTTTTCGTATTCAAGCACATGCAGCTTGTCACTCATAAGTTCCCGTACGAGACCTTCACTTAAAAAATCCGACGTCATATTCATCATTCATCTCCTTTGACTGAAAACAGGTTCAAAGTATAAATTACAAATTCCAGATTCCATATATTAAATTCCAGAATAGTCCTTTGTCATGTTTCAGAATTGAGCATTAAGAATTGTGTATTCACTATTTACCCCTCACCCTATTCCTTATAAACCACAAACTATAAATTTATATTTCTGCCTTTATCCTTTACCACTGCCCAGTAAATTCGCCATCAGTAAAGGTAATAAAGTATTACTTTTTATTCTCGTCATTTTTCCTCATCAATTCCTTTGCCTGCTGGAAAGCACGAGCGACGATACCGTGCGAGTAACGGCTTAACAGCTCCAAGGCATGGGCAGGTTCAGTATTCCATTGATTAAGTAGATATGCCTCAAAAGTCGGCTGAAAGTTGTAGCTTGTCTCCTCAAGTGTCCGCCAGCAGCTCTTGAGCCTCGGGATTCTTGCGGCATAGTCATTGTCAACCCAGCCGGAAAGATCACTGAAAACACGGTAATATGAGCCGAAATCAAAGGAAGTTATACAGAAAGGGCTGTTTCCGGAAGATTCTGAACTAATGCCAAGTTGTTCAGGAACTTCATCCATGCCCGCATACAGCGGTATATAAGGTGTCGAACAGGGCTGCCACATGGCAAGCCACCAGACAGCGCCTATCTCTACAGGCATCCCTGAACGAAGCTGGAAAACCGATGAGGAATTGGTGACTGGACTGCAAATGGTGCTGGTATGCCTCTTATGTGCGGCACGGGTTTCATAGCCTGCCACAGGCTCATAAGGCGTCTCCTCGTAATGGTCACGCAATACACAGGTAATGTCCTTTACTGTCAAGAGAGCTTTTGGTTTGACAGCAAAGGGGAGCCGTTCGTCCTCAGGAAGTTGTACATGCTCTCGTGAAAGAAGTCTGAGTCCGCTCCATTGGCGATGAGTATTTCCCTCTGAAATCCGTGTTTTCGGATCAGCATAAGCCTTCTCGAAGCTGAAAGGGCCATCATCAGGATTATACCAGCCGCGTTTGACCGCATATTCTATTAGATCTGGTGAACCGAGGTAGTTGAGCGTATCTGAAAGGTCGACCTCACGGATGGTGTAAGTATTGGAGATCAATGCAACCATATCATCCGGAACACGGGCTGCAACCCAGTGTTTTCCGTTGACAAGCGAAACCAGCCATCCTTCTTCGGAATCGCAAATAACCATCGTTCTGCCGCTAACAGCATACCCGAATTTCTGGACAAAAG